>NZ_DKHL01000008.1:186191-186494 GCF_002453775.1 Empedobacter sp. UBA6745 | reverse complement strand
CCTTCCAAGCTGAATGTTGCGGGTTCGAGTCCCGTTTCCCGCTCAAATTCTGGTTCGTCCAGTATAGTTAATCTTTTAAGTAGTTGTTGAGACTCATTTAAACCAAGGTTAACGCGAGTCAAAAATTAATATCTTTATATAAATCAAAAAGTGTATTTTTACACTTGAAAATAATTTAAAGTTATTTTTTTAATTTAAGTATAACAATAGAAATTAATAAAAAGTAAAATGGCAAAGGAAACTTTCAACCGTAATAAGCCGCACTTAAATATTGGTACTATTGGTCACGTTGACCACGGTAAA
>NZ_DKHL01000008.1:0-186070 GCF_002453775.1 Empedobacter sp. UBA6745 | reverse complement strand
GCACACGTTGACTGTCCAGGTCACGCGGATTACGTAAAAAACATGGTTACAGGAGCTGCTCAAATGGATGGTGGTATCTTAGTAGTAGCTGCTACTGATGGTCCAATGCCTCAAACTCGTGAGCACATCTTATTATGTCGCCAAGTAAACGTTCCTCGTATCGTTGTTTTCTTAAACAAAGTTGATATGGTTGACGATGCTGAGTTATTAGAGTTAGTAGAAATGGAAGTAAGAGATTTATTATCTTCTTACGAATATGACGGAGATAACACTCCAGTTATCCAAGGATCTGCTTTAGGTGCATTAAACGGTGAGCCTCAATGGGTTGAAACTGTATTGAACTTAATGAACAATGTTGATGAGTGGATCGAGCAACCAGTTCGTGATCAAGATAAACCATTCTTAATGCCAGTAGAGGATGTATTCTCTATTACAGGTCGTGGTACTGTTGCTACAGGACGTATCGAGGCTGGTGTAATTAACTCTGGGGATCCAGTTGACATCGTTGGTATGGGAGAAGAAAAATTAACTTCTACTGTAACAGGTGTTGAAATGTTCCGTAAAATCTTAGATAGAGGTGAAGCTGGTGATAACGTAGGTTTATTATTACGTGGTGTTGATAAAACTGACATCCGTCGTGGTATGGTTATCGCGAAACAAGGATCTGTTAAACCACACAAAAAATTCAAAGCTGAGGTTTATATCTTAACTAAAGAAGAAGGTGGTCGTCACACTCCATTCCACAACCGTTACCGTCCACAGTTCTACGTACGTACAACTGACGTAACAGGGGAAATCAACTTACCAGAAGGAGTTGAGATGGTTTTACCAGGAGATAACTTAACTATTACAGTTGAATTATTACAACCAATCGCATTAAACGAAGGTTTACGTTTCGCAATCCGCGAAGGTGGACGTACAGTAGGTGCTGGTCAGGTAACTGAAATTTTAGACTAATTAGTCAAAATATAATATAGAAGATGTGGTAATCTTCAATGATTACCACTCTTTTTATTCTACGGGCATAGTTCAATGGTAGAATAGCGGTCTCCAAAACCGTTGATCAGGGTTCGAATCCTTGTGCCCGTGCTAAATGAAAACGATATGAAAGTCGTACAATATTTTAAAGATTCCTTTGTAGAATTTAAAGATCATGTAACATGGCCATCATTCTCAGATCTACAAAGAGACACAATTATTGTTGCAATAGCTACAGTTTTGTTAGCTATATTTTTATATGCGGTAGATACATTATTCACACAAGTGCTTAACTTTATCTACGGCGCTTTTTAGTTTGTAAAATATCCCGTTTAGTAATTAGAATCATGAGTGAAAAGAAATGGTATGTAATCAAGACTGTAGCTGGACAAGAGCTAAAAGTTAAGGATTATATTGAAAGAGAAATTCAGTACCAAAATTTGAATGATTATGTAGGACAAATTGTTGTTCCTATGGAAAAAGTGATTCAAATCCGTAACGGTAAAAAATATCAAAAGGAAAAAGTACACTTTCCTGGTTACATCATGATAGAAGCTGAACTTGTAGGGGAAATTCCTCACATGGTAAAGAATACATCGGGTGTAATTAGCTTTTTGAGTGCAACGAAAGGAGGTGATCCTGTACCAATGAGACAATCGGAAGTTAACCGAATGTTAGGTAAAGTTGACGAATTAGCAGAAAACATCGATACAAATTTAGGAATATCTTACATCGTAGGAGAAACGGTAAAAGTAATCGACGGACCATTCAATGGCTTCAACGGAACAGTTGAGAAAATCATTGAAGATAAACGTAAACTTGAAGTGATGGTTTTAATCTTCGGACGTAAAACACCACTAGAGTTAAGTTTTAACCAAGTTGAAAAGATTGCATAATCAAAATCTATCAACAAATTAAAAGTAGAAATTTAGGCTGCTTCCACATAACGCTTAATTTTAAGAATTAAAAAAATGGCAAAAAAAATTGAAAAAGTTGTAAAACTTCAAGTTAAAGGAGGACAAGCAAATCCTTCGCCACCAGTAGGGCCAGCTTTAGGTGCTGCAGGTGTTAACATCATGGAGTTTTGTAAACAATTTAATGGACGTACACAAGAAAAACAAGGTGCAGTGTTACCAGTTGTTATTACTGTGTATCAAGACAAATCATTCGATTTCGTAATTAAAACTCCACCAGCTGCTATTCAGTTAATGGAAGCTGCGAAATTGAAAAAAGCATCAGGTGTACCAAACCGTCAAAAAGTTGGTACTGTTACTTGGGATCAAGTTAGAGCTATTGCTGAAGACAAATTAGCGGACATGAACTGTTTTACTGTTGAATCTGCTATGAAAATGGTTGCTGGAACTGCACGTTCTATGGGTATAACTGTAAAAGGTGGGCAAGCTCCAGAATAATTAAAACATTTTAGGAAATGGCAAAGTTAACAAAAAGACAAAAAGAGGTATTAGCTAAAGTAGAAAAAAACAAACTTTACTCTATTGATGAAGCATCATCATTGGTAAAGGAAGTTAACTACGCTAAGTTTGATGCTTCTGTAGATATAGCAGTTCGTTTAGGTGTAGATCCTAAGAAAGCTAACCAAATGGTTCGTGGTGTAGTTTCATTACCACACGGAACAGGTAAAGATGTAAAAGTATTAGCATTAGTTACTCCAGATAAAGAAGCAGAAGCTAAAGCAGCAGGTGCAGACTATGTAGGATTAGACGAATACTTACAAAAAATTAAAGAAGGTTGGACAGATGTTGACGTTATCGTTACTATGCCAGCAGTTATGGGTAAATTAGGACCATTAGGACGTGTTTTAGGACCTCGTGGATTAATGCCTAACCCAAAATCAGGTACTGTAACTTTAGAAGTTGGTAAAGCCGTTTCTGAAGTAAAAGCAGGTAAAATCGACTTCAAAGTAGACCGTTACGGAATCATCCACGCTGCAGTTGGTAAAGTATCTTTCGATGCTGATAAAATTAAAGAAAATGCGAATGAACTAATTCAAACTTTAATTAAATTAAAACCAACAGCTGCTAAAGGAACATATGTAAAAAGCATTACGCTTTCTACAACTCAATCTGTAGGTGTATCAGTAGATCCAAAAAGTGTAAACGCTTAAAATTAGTAGATTATGGCAATGACAAAACAAGATAAAGCAAATATGATAGATGAATTGCAAGCTGTATTAGCAGAAGCAAAAATCATCTACTTAGCAGATATCGAAGGATTAAACGCTGTTAATACTACTGAATTAAGAAGAGCTTGCTACAAAAGCAATGTATCTTTACGCGTAGTAAAAAACACTTTATTAAAGAAAGCTATGGAGCAAATCGAAGACAAAAACTTCGAAGAGCTTTACGGATCTTTAAAAGGAAATACAGCATTAATGACTGCTGAAGTTGGTAACGCACCAGCTAAAGTAATCGATACTTTCAGAAAGAAATCTGAAAAACCTATTTTAAAAGGAGCTTGGATTGAAGATAATACATTCGTAGGTGATGACAAATTACCACAATTAGTAGCATTGAAATCTCGCGAAGAATTAATCGCAGACATCATCATGTTACTTCAATCTCCAATCAAAACTGTTGTTTCTCAATTAGAGAACAAAGACGCTGCAAAAGCAGAAGAAGGAGCTTCAGAAGAATAAGACACACTCATATCAAATAAAAGTTTAAAAAAACAAAAAGCATTAAAATGGCAGATTTAAAAAAATTAGCTGAAGAGTTAGTAAACTTAACAGTTTTAGAAGTTAATGAATTATCTACAATCTTAAAAGATGAGTACGGAATCGAACCAGCTGCTGCTGCTGTAGTTGTTGCTGCAGGTGGAGCAGGTGAAGCTGCTGAAGAGCAATCAGAATTCGACGTAATCTTAAAAGAAGCAGGTGCATCTAAATTAGCAGTTGTTAAATTAGTTAAAGAATTAACTGGTAAAGGATTAAAAGAAGCTAAAGATTTAGTAGATTCAACTCCAGCAACAGTTAAAGAAGCAGTTTCTAAAGACGAAGCTGAAGCTTTAAAGAAACAGCTAGAAGAAGCTGGTGCAGTAGTAGAATTGAAGTAATTTTTATTACTCAAAAATATAGGTTTGGACCTAACACAGGACGTGTTAGGTCTAAACCTTTTTACGCATAAAGTCATTATATAAACCAAAATTCATTCGAAATTGGCCACTAAAGCAACATTAAGCAACTCGACTGAGAAAAAAGAAAGATTGAACTTCTCTTCTGCAAAAGCAGTCGCTCAGTTCCCAGATTTCCTTGACATTCAGATCAAATCGTTTGAAGATTTTTTCCAGTTGGAAACAAGACCTGACCAACGAAAAAATGAAGGTCTTTACCGAACATTTGCTGAGAATTTTCCAATTACGGATACTCGCAATCAGTTTGTTTTAGAATTCTTAGATTATTTCGTAGATCCACCACGTTACACAATTGATGAGTGTATCGAAAGAGGATTAACGTACAGCGTACCATTGAAAGCTCGTCTTAAATTGTACTGTACGGACGAAGAACACGAAGATTTCGAAACTGTAGTGCAAGACGTATACTTAGGAACAATTCCTTACATGTCTCCTTCAGGATCATTCATTATTAATGGTGCAGAGCGTGTTATTGTATCTCAATTACACCGTTCTCCTGGGGTATTCTTCGGACAATCTTTCCACGCGAATGGTACAAAATTGTACTCATCTCGTATCATTCCTTTCAAAGGATCTTGGATTGAGTTCGCAACAGACATCAACAGCGTAATGTACGCTTACATCGATCGTAAGAAAAAGTTACCATTAACTACTTTATTACGTGCTATCGGATACGAAAGAGATAAAGATATCTTAGAAATTTTCGACTTAGCTGAAGAAGTAAAAGTTAATAAAGCTAATTTAAAGAAAGTTGTAGGTCGTAAACTTGCTGCGCGTGTATTAAATACATGGCACGAGGATTTCGTAGATGAAGATACAGGAGAAGTTGTATCTATCGAGCGTAATGAAATTATTTTAGACCGTGAAACAATCTTAGAGAAAGATCACATCGATCAAATCGTAGATTCTGGTGTTAAGACGATCTTATTACACAAAGAAGATATCAATTCTGCTGATTATGGAATTATCCATAATACTTTACAAAAAGACCCTACTAACACTGAAAAAGAGGCAGTAGAGTACATCTATAGACAATTACGTAACGCTGAGCCACCAGATGAGGAAACAGCAAGAGGAATTATTGACAAATTATTCTTCTCTGATCAACGTTATTCATTAGGTGAAGTAGGTCGTTACAGATTAAATAAAAAATTAGGCTTAAGCATTAGCGAGGACGTACAAGTATTGACTCGTGAAGATATCATTTCGATTATTAAATACTTAATCGAATTAATCAACTCTAAAGCAGAGGTGGATGATATTGACCACTTATCTAACCGTCGTGTAAGAACGGTAGGTGAGCAAATGGCTAGCCAATTCGGAGTAGGTTTAGCTCGTATGGCTAGAACTATCCGCGAAAGAATGAATGTTCGTGACAACGAGGTGTTTACACCAATCGATTTGATTAATGCTAAAACATTATCATCTGTTATCAACTCATTCTTCGGAACGAACCAGTTATCTCAGTTCATGGACCAAACAAATCCATTATCAGAGATTACACACAAACGTCGTTTATCAGCATTAGGACCTGGAGGTTTATCAAGAGAAAGAGCGGGATTCGAGGTACGTGACGTACACCACACTCATTACGGACGTTTATGTCCAATTGAAACTCCTGAGGGACCAAACATTGGTTTGATTTCGTCATTATGTGTATTCGCTAAAGTTAATAACTTAGGGTTTATCGAAACACCGTACAGAAAAGTAGAAGATGGAAAAGTGGACGTCGAATCAGCACCAATCTATTTAACTGCGGAAGAGGAGGAATCAAAAGTAATTGCTCAAGCCAATATCGACATGACAGACGATGGTACTATTGCTACTGAACGTGTAACTGCTCGTGAAGATGGGGATTTCCCTGTTGTAACACCAGCAGAAGTTGATTTAATCGACGTTGCACCTAACCAGATTGCTTCTATCTCAGCATCATTAATTCCTTTCTTGGAGCATGATGACGCCAACCGTGCGTTAATGGGATCGAACATGATGCGTCAGGCAGTTCCATTATTAAAACCTCAAGCACCAATTGTAGGTACTGGATTAGAAAAACAAGTTGCAAAAGATTCAAGAATCTTAGTAAATGCAGAACGTGAAGGTACAGTAACTTATGTTGATGCTGACATTATAACAATTAAATATGATCGTTCAGAAGACGAAGAATTAGTAAGCTTCGATACTGCTGAGAAAACATATAATTTAACAAAATTCAGAAAAACCAATCAAGGAACTACAATTACGTTGAAACCAATTGTAAAAGTTGGTGATCGTGTAGAGAAAGGACAAGTTTTATCTGAAGGTTATGCAACAGAAGGAGGAGAATTAGCAATTGGTCGTAATATGGTTGTTGCCTTCATGCCTTGGCAGGGGTACAACTTCGAGGATGCCATTGTAATCTCTGAGAAAGCTGTTCGCGAAGACTGGTTTACATCTATCCACATCGATGAGTATTCATTAGATGTACGTGATACAAAATTAGGTATGGAAGAATTAACTTCAGACATTCCTAACGTTTCGGAAGAGGCTACAAAAGACTTAGACGAAAACGGTATGATCCGTATCGGAGCAGAAGTAAAACCTGGTGATATCTTGATTGGTAAGATTACTCCAAAAGGAGAATCTGATCCAACTCCAGAAGAAAAATTATTACGTGCGATCTTTGGTGACAAAGCAGGTGATGTAAAAGATGCTTCTCTTAAAGCTTCTCCGTCATTACGCGGTGTTGTTATCGATAAAAAATTATTCTCACGTAGTATTAAGGATAAACGTAAACGTTCTCAAGACAAAGCTATCATTGATAGTGTAGAAGCTGAGTACGACGTTAAATTCAATGAATTAAGAGAGATTTTATTAGAGAAATTATACGTTTTATTAAACGGAAAAACTTCTCAAGGTATTTACAACGACTTGAACGAAGAAGTGATCAAGAAAGGTGTAAAATACACACAAAAAATCTTATCTAATGTTGAAGATTTCTTAAACTTAACTGGTGCAGAATCTCTTTGGACAACAGACGAGGATAAGAACGAATTAGTAAAAGAATTGTTACATAATTACAAAATTAAGTACAACGATTTACAAGGAGCACTTAACCGCGAAAGATTTACAATCTCTGTTGGAGACGAGTTACCTGCAGGTATCGTTAAATTAGCGAAAATCTACATTGCGAAAAAACGTAAACTAAGAGTAGGGGATAAAATGGCAGGACGTCACGGTAACAAAGGTATTGTTGCACGTATCGTTCGTGACGAAGATATGCCTTTCTTAGAAGACGGAACGCCAGTAAATATCGTGCTTAACCCACTTGGGGTACCATCTCGTATGAATATCGGTCAGATTTATGAAACGGTATTAGGATGGGCTGGACTTAAAATGGGTCAAAAATTTGCTACACCTATCTTCGATGGTGCTGAAATCGCTGATATCGATCGCATCACAGAAGAAGCAGGTATTCCAAAACACGGTACAACATATTTATATGACGGTAACACTGGAGAACGTTTTGATCAAAAAGCTACTGTAGGGGTGATTTACATGTTGAAATTAGGACACATGGTTGACGACAAAATGCACGCGCGTTCTATCGGACCATACTCATTAATTACTCAACAACCATTAGGAGGTAAAGCACAATTCNNCCTGGTTGATGACAAGATGCATGCGCGTTCTACCGGTTCTTACTCTCTGGTAACGCAACAACCGCTTGGTGGTAAAGCACAATTCGGTGGACAACGTTTCGGAGAGATGGAGGTTTGGGCATTAGAAGCATTCGGTGCATCTAATATCTTACGCGAAATCTTAACAGTTAAGTCGGATGACGTAATTGGACGTGCGAAAACTTACGAAGCAATCGTAAAAGGAGAGCCAATGCCAGAACCTGGTATTCCAGAATCATTTAACGTATTGTTACATGAATTACAAGGTCTTGGATTAGACATAAACTTGGAAGAATAATAGGGAAACCTATTATTCTACCTTTTTCGTTATAATAATATAATTGTTAGATACATTTCTATATGTCAACAAAAAATAAAACAAGTCAATTCTCAAAAATCCGTATCGGGTTAGCTTCTCCAGAATCGATTCTTCAAGAATCTAAAGGTGAAGTTTTAAAACCTGAAACGATTAACTATAGAACGCACAAACCAGAGCGTGACGGGTTATTCTGTGAGCGTATCTTTGGACCTGTAAAAGATTACGAATGTGCCTGCGGAAAATATAAAAGAATCCGTTATAAAGGTATCGTTTGTGACCGTTGTGGGGTTGAAGTTACTGAAAAGAAAGTTCGTCGTGAGCGTATTGGACACATCAATCTTGTTGTTCCAATTGCACATATTTGGTATTTCCGTTCATTACCAAACAAAATTGGTTACATCTTAGGATTACCATCTAAGAAATTAGACATGGTAATTTACTACGAAAGATATGTAGTGATTCAAGCAGGTATCGCAAAAGGACCAGAAGGTGAAGAATTAAATAGATTAGATTTCTTATCAGAAGAAGAGTATTTAGATATTTTAGAAACTCTTCCAATCGAGAATCAATATCTAGAAGATACAGATCCGAATAAATTCGTTGCGAAAATGGGTGCTGAAGCATTAGAAGACCTATTATCTCGTATCAATTTAGATGAGTTATCTTACGAATTAAGACACAAAGCACATAACGAAACTTCTAAACAACGTCGTACAGAAGCGTTAAAACGTTTACAAGTTGTTGAGTCGTTACGTGAGTCAAATATGCACCACGTAAACCGTCCAGAATGGATGGTAATGCGCGTTATTCCGGTTATTCCGCCAGAATTACGTCCATTAGTTCCATTAGATGGTGGTCGTTTTGCAACATCAGATTTAAACGATTTATATCGTCGTGTAATTATCCGTAATAACCGTTTGAAACGATTAATGGAAATCAAAGCGCCAGAAGTAATCTTACGTAATGAAAAACGTATGTTACAAGAAGCGGTTGATTCATTATTCGATAACACACGTAAAGCATCTGCTGTAAAAGCTGATGGTAACCGTCCGTTAAAATCATTATCTGATTCATTAAAAGGTAAACAAGGTCGTTTCCGTCAAAACTTATTAGGTAAACGTGTGGATTATTCTGCTCGTTCTGTAATTGTTGTTGGACCAACACTTAAATTACACGAATGTGGTTTACCAAAAGATATGGCAGCTGAATTATACAAACCATTCGTAGTTCGTAAATTAATCGAGCGTGGAATTGTAAAAACAGTTAAATCGGCTAAGAAAATTATCGATAGAAAAGAGCCAGTTGTTTGGGATATTTTAGAAAATGTAATCAAAGGTCACCCAGTTTTATTAAACCGTGCCCCTACGTTACACCGTTTAGGTATCCAAGCATTCCAACCGAAATTAATCGAAGGTAAAGCAATTCGTTTACACCCATTAGTGTGTACAGCCTTCAATGCCGATTTCGATGGTGACCAGATGGCCGTTCACTTACCATTAGGACCAGAAGCTGTTTTAGAAGCACAATTATTGATGTTAGCTTCTCAAAATATTTTGAATCCTGCAAATGGTTCTCCAATCACTGTACCTTCTCAGGATATGGTTTTAGGTCTTTACTACATGACGAAAATTCGTCGTACTGACCACCAATTTACTGTAAAAGGTGAAGGATTAACTTTCTATTCAGACGAAGAAGTTCAAATTGCATACAACGAAGGAGCTGTTGACTTAAACGCGCCAATTCGTGTAAAAGGAACAATTCGTGTAGGAGAGGAGTTAGTAGAAAATCAATTAATCGAAACTTCAGTAGGACGTGTGTTATTCAACCAAATCGTTCCGAAACAAGTAGGTTATATTAATGAAGTATTAACGAAAAAATCGTTACGTACAATTATTAATAAAATTATCAAGATTACAGATTTCCCTACAACGGCTGCTTTCTTAGATGATATGAAACAATTAGGATACCGTAATGCCTTCGAGGGTGGTTTATCATTCTCATTAGGAGATATCTTAATCCCGGAACAAAAGAAAGACCTTATCTCAGGTGCGATCAACCAAGTTGAGAACATTAAGATGAACTATAACATGGGTCTTATTACAAATAACGAACGTTACAACCAAGTTATTGATGTTTGGACAACAACAAACGCAACATTAACAGAAATTGTAATGAAACGTATGACAGAAGATCAACAAGGATTTAACTCTGTATTCATGATGCTTGATTCTGGAGCGCGTGGATCTAAAGAGCAAATTCGTCAGTTATCAGGTATGCGTGGATTGATGGCTAAACCTCAAAAAGCTGGTTCTACTGGTGGGGATATCATCGAAAACCCAATTATCTCTAACTTCCGTGAAGGTCTGTCTATCTTAGAGTACTTTATTTCTTCGCACGGTGCGCGTAAAGGTCTTGCCGATACTGCCTTAAAAACTGCCGATGCTGGATACTTGACTCGTCGTTTAGTTGACGTTGCACAAGACGTTATCGTAATGCACGAAGATTGTGGTACATTAAGAGGTTTAGAAGTTACAGCACTTAAGAAAAAAGAAGAAATCATCGAAAGTTTATCTTCTCGTGTATTAGGTCGTACTTCATTAAATGATATTTACAACCCAGATAATGGTGAATTAATCATTTCTGCTGGTAACATTATTACAGAAGATGTTGGTGATGCTTTAGAAGCAGCTGGTATCGAAAATGTAGAGGTTCGTTCTCCATTAACATGTGAAGCGAAAACTGGAATTTGTGCTAAATGTTACGGACGTAACTTAGCTACAGGTAAAGGTGTTCAAAAAGGTGAATCAGTTGGTGTAGTTGCTGCACAATCTATTGGTGAGCCTGGTACACAGTTAACATTACGTACTTTCCACGTTGGGGGTACTGCGGGTAACGTTTCTGAGCAAAATACAATTAATGCTAAAGTTGACGGTACTGTTGAGTTTGACGACTTACGTACTGTTGAATCGACAGATGATGCAGGTAACAAAGTAGATACAGTTGTTTCTCGTTCTACAGAGATGAAAGTAATTGACGATTTAGGAAACGTTCGTCAACAAACTAACATCGCTTACGGTACTATCTTATCTGTTAAAAACGGAGCTAAAGTTCAAAAAGGTCAAGAGATTGCAAGTTGGGACCCTTATAACGGGGTAATCATCGCGGAATCTACTGGTAAAATCGAGTACGAACAATTAGAGCAAGGGGTAACTTTCCAGATTGAAATCGATGAGCAAACAGGATTCCAAGAAAAAGTTATTTCTGAATCACGTAATAAAAAATTAGTTCCAGCGTTAAGAGTTATCACTATTGATGGTGAAGAAAAAACATACAACTTACCAGTAGGTGCACACTTAATGGTAAATGATGGTGAAAAAATTAATGCAGGTAAAATCTTAGTTAAGATTCCTCGTAAGTCAGCTAAATCTGGCGATATTACAGGAGGTTTACCTCGTATTACAGAGTTGTTAGAGGCTCGTAATCCATCTAACCCATCAGTTGTTTGTGAAATGGATGGAGTTGTATCTTTCGGTAAAATAAAACGTGGTAACCGCGAAATCATTGTTGAATCTAAAAATGGTGAGATCCGTCGTTACTTAGTTAAATTATCAGCACAAATCTTAGTTCAAGAAAATGACTTCGTACGTGCAGGTGAGCCTTTATCAGATGGAGCAATTACACCAGAAGATATTTTAAGAATCTTAGGACCAACAGCGGTTCAAGAATACTTAGTAAACGAGATTCAAGATGTATACCGTTTACAAGGGGTAAAAATCGATGACAAACACTTCGAAATTATCGTACGTCAAATGTTACGTAAAGTTCGTATTGTAGACTCAGGAGATTCAAGATTCTTAGAAGATAGTTTAGAGCACAAAGATGATTTCATGCAAGAAAACGATCGTTTATTCGGAATGAAAGTCGTAGAAGATGCTGGTGATTCTGACACATTAAGTGCAGGACAAATCATCACAGTTCGCGAATTACGTGACGAAAACTCTAAATTAAAACGTGAAGACAAAAACTTAGTAACAGCTCGTGAGGCTTTACCTGCAACAGCAGAAGCAGTTTTACAAGGGATTACAAGAGCGTCTTTACAAACTAAATCTTTCATGTCTGCGGCATCGTTCCAGGAAACTACAAAAGTTCTTAACGAAGCAGCTGTAGCTGGTAAAGTAGACGGTTTAGTAGGATTAAAAGAAAACGTTATTGTTGGACACTTAATTCCTGCCGGAACTGGATTAAAAGAGTATCAAAATATCATCGTAGGATCTAACCGTGAATACGAGGAATTAATAAACGCAAAACAAGAAATATAATGTCAGAAAATCAACAAAACGAAGGATTAAACATTGAGTTAAACGAATTAGTAGCTCAAGGTGTTTATGCTACAGGAGCAATCATCAACCACTCACCATCTGAGTTCGTTGTAGATTTCGTTCAATTTTTACCAGGTGCTAGACCATCAGTAAAATCAAGAATTATTTTGTCTCCATTACAAGCAAAACAATTATCTCAATCGTTAGCAGAAAACGTAACTAACTTCGAGAAAAGCTTTGGTGAAATCAAAGAACCTCAAGTAAACAACGGTACTGCAACTTACGAAGCTTAAGAATCATTCTTAATATTTCAAAAAGTCCCTCAATCTTAGATTGGGGGATTTTTTTATGCAATCAAAACTATCAAATCATTAAAAATAATCTTATAAATGTTAGATCAATTATTAAATTGATAATTATTTGTAATATTAATACGAATAATTTAAAAATAAAATACATTAATCTTTTTAACAGTATTTTTTTGAATCGAAAAAATGTTTAGATTTGTATTTAGCAAATAACACAAGAATGTCTGACTATAAATTAATTCTACCTTCTATGGGAGAAGGTGTAATGGAAGCTACTGTAACAAATTGGATCAAGAATATTGGTGATTCGATTAGTGAAGATGAATCGGTTGTAGAAATCGCAACAGATAAAGTAGATTCTGATGTTCCTTCGCCAGTTGCAGGAGTTTTAAAAGAAATCTTAGTTCCGGTAGATGGAATTGCAAAAGTAGGTGAGCCTATCGCAATTTTGTCTGTTGATGGAGTTGTAGAACAAGCTGATTCGGTAGAAGAAGTAGATACAAGTAGCGATCAGGAAATTGCAGATGCAGCAAAATCTATCGAAGCTGAAGTTGCAACAATCAAAACTGAAACGGTTATTACTTCGTCTGATGATAAATTTTATTCTCCTTTAGTAAAATCTATTGCGAAAGAAGAAGGTGTTTCTCAGGCTGAGTTAGATCAAATTTCAGGTTCTGGAAAAGACGGACGTGTAACGAAAGATGATATTTTGGATTTCGTTAAAAATAGAGGAAATCAACCAGCGAAAACAGTTGTTACGACTTCTGTTGCTGCACCAGTTGCTCAACCTCAAGCACCGCAAGTGCAATCTGCGCCAATTTCTGTTGGTGAAGGAGATGAAATTATCGAAATGGATAGAATGCGTAAAATTATTGCGCAAAATATGCTACAAGCAAAACAAATTGCTCCTCACGTAACGTCTTTCGTAGAAGTTGATATGACGAATATTGTGTTGTGGAGAGATAAAAATAAAAATGAGTTTCAGAAGAAACATGGTGAGAAAATTACGTTTATGCCAATTTTTATCGAAGCTGTAGCAAAAGCAATTCAAGATTTCCCAATGATTAATGTTTCGGTTGATGGAGATAAAATCATCAAAAAGAAAAATATAAATATTGGAATGGCAGCAGCTTTACCAAGTGGAAATTTAATTGTTCCTGTTATCAAAAATGCAGATCAATTTAATTTAGCAGGTTTAGCTTCTCAGGTTAATGATTTAGCAAATCGTTCTCGTAACAATAAATTGAAACCAGCAGAAATCCAAGGAGGAACGTATACAATTACAAATATTGGATCTTTCGGAAATACATTAGGAACGCCAATTATTCCTCAACCACAAGTGGCTATTTTAGCTGTTGGGGCAATCGTGAAAAAACCTGCTGTTATCGAAACTCCACAGGGAGATATGATTGCAATTCGTCACAAAATGTACTTATCTCATGCTTACGATCACCGTGTTGTAGATGGCGCTTTAGGAGGTATGTTTGTAAAACGTGTTGCAGAATATCTTGAGGCTTTTGATATGAATACGCCTGTGTAATATTAGAATCATAAAAAAACGTATATAACATCTTAAAAACTCTGATTAAGTCAGAGTTTTTTTTATTTTTACAATTAGGTTTAGTTGTAATGAAGATGAGATTTATCTATCTACTTGTTTTATTTTTTTCTGTATACTGTTTTTCTCAAGATGTTGAGGAGAATAATGCTTTCTATAAAGAAGCTGTGGAGAAATTAAAAATAGATAATTCTAAAAGTATAAAGATATATGAATACTTGATTAACAATTCTGCAAACACCATTCAAAAATTAAATTATCAACTCGATTTAGTAAAAATAAAAGTATACGTTTCTAAAGATACAGAGGCTTTAGATATTTTTTTCGCGATTGAACCAGAAGTTTTAGCATCAAATAATCAAGAATTGAAAGATCGATACTATCTTATAGGATCAGATTTATTTTATTATTTAGGGTTTAAGGAAGAATCGAAGAAACTGTTAAATAAAGTCAAAACAAAAGATAGTACTTGGATAAATGATACTAGAAACAAGTTTATTAATCTTAAATATGATTTATCTTTTAGTCCAATTATATCTAAAAAAATAAATAATTTGAACGAAGCAAATGCTACGATTGACAGTTTGCAGATTGCAAATGAAGTTGAACGATTTATTTTGTTAAAAAGAATTCAAAATTATTTTTTATCTACTAATTCTTTTAAAGAATATGCGATTTATACGAGTCAATTAAATGAATTAGCAGAGCATTTGAATGTTGAAAAGAAAACAACTCAAAATTATTTAGTCAATAAACTTATTGATCAACAAAAATTTCAAAAAGAGATTAAAGAAAAACATTTAAAAACAGCTTCTGTTGTTTTATCTATTGTATTTATATTAATCATTATAACGTTGATTTTTTATAAGAAAAAGAAGCGAATTGAAGAAAATATAGTTAAAACAAATCTAATTTCTGATAAAGTTGAAAGCGAAATTTTAATGAAATTAGAAAATTTTGAGAAAAATAAAGGTTTTCTAAATCCTACGATCACGATTTCAATTTTAGCCAAAGATTTAGATACAAATATTAAGTATTTATCATCTATTTTAAATAATGTAAAACAGAAAAGTTTTAATAATTACATTAATGAATTGCGCATAGATTACATCGTAAAAATATTAAAAGAAGATAAAAAATTTCGGTTATATAAAATTAGTCATTTAGCTAAAGAAAGCGGCTTTATATCTCAGAGTAGTTTTACCACTTTTTTTAAATTAGTAACAGGTGTTACACCTTCTGTTTTTATAAAAAATTTAAATGAAGATGAATAATATAATTTTAACCTTACTTTTTTTATTCGGAACTTCTTTCAGTTTTGCTCAGAAATCAGATAGTGTGAGAATTGCATACGATTATGTTTATTTTAATCCGCAAAAAGCGATTGAAATGGCAAATCGTATTATAAAAACTTCAGAAAATAAAGACGATCAAATTACTGCTCGATTAATCAAAACAAATGCATATAGCTCTTTAGATGATACTTATAATGCGTTGAAATACGCATTTGAAACATATGATTATGTTAAAAAAGAGAAAGATACTTTTAATGAAGCTAGAATTTTAGGAAGAATAGGTGAGCTTTTTCAATTGTATGGATTTAATACTCAATCTCGCTATTATCTCGAAAAATCTGAAAATTTAATTCTTTCGAAAGAATTTTCTGAAGAAAAAAGACCAATGTATTTAGGGAATATTTACGGGATAAAAGGAAATGGATATAAAGATGATTTAGATTGCGATTTTGCTTTAAAATATTACGATAAATCGATCAAATCTTATAAGAGTAGAGAATTAAATCAAAGTACATTAAACAATTTAGCGTTAGTTTATATTGAGAAATCAAATTGTTTAATTGATAAATCGATCTTAGATTCTGCTACATTGTACTTAGATGAAGCTTTTTTTGTTATAAAAAAGAATAATCTAAAAGAATATGATCAGTCTGCCAAAACGAGCTTGGCAAGGATTTATCAAGCAAAAAAAGATTATACATATTCCAATCAACTTTTGAAAGAAGTTTTAAAAGAAATAAAAGCTTCGGAACCTATTAGTGTAAATTTGTATGTATATAGAATTTTGGCACAAAACGCTTTTTATCAACAAGATTATATTGCTTACAAAAAATATATAGATTATATCAAAAAAATAAATTTGCAATTGGAAAAAAGTAATCAAGAAGCAAAAGAGAAAAGCCTAAATTTTTTGTTATATAAAGATCAAGGATTCTGGTATAACTTATCTTTTTTTAAACTACCATTAGTCTTATTACTTGTCATTATTTTTTTACTATTTCTAAAAAATAGTAGAAATCAGAATTTTTTAAATTTAAAATCTATTTTCAGAAATAATAAAGGTTAATTTGCTTATTATTAGTTAATTATATTGTTTTTAGTGTTGATGAATTTAAGTAAAATTCATTTAAATTAGAGCTAATTCAATTTCATATTCAATAATTATTTTTTTCATTTGAAAAAATTAAATAACACATTGAATTATGAAGAAGACTTTTATTCTATTGGCAACAATTTTTGGGTTATGCTCAACTACTTATGCGCAAACAATTTTCGAAAAATCGAATACAACTCTTATAAAAAATAATAAATCTAAGTCAAATTCTTTAGATAAATTAAATAGAAGTTTTGATTGGACAACTCATAATAGAGGAAAAGATGCAAATGCTTTTGCTAATTTTGAGGAAACAGCAGGACTAAATACTAAAAATGGATCTGAAAAAAATACTTTAACTCCTTTCGGAAGTATAAATGCACAACGATGGACCTATGGAACAAATGTAGATACAAATGAAACTGTAATGTTTTCTATTGATTCTAAATACGGAGCAAATGCATCTTTAACTTTTAAGACATACACAGATGACCTAAAAGTTGATAAACAGTTTACAATTAGTATTCCAGAATCAGCTAATAGAGCAGAACCTATTGGAGATTTTTCTTCTAAAATACTTGATAATAACAACAAATTGATTGTAGCTGTATATGTTCACTTTTTCGAAGGAGGACAAGGGCCAGCTTTTCAAAAACATCAAATTTGGTTTGTAAATGAATCTGGAGAAATATTAAATAAAGTTGATGCATCTTCGGCTGAAATTTTAAAAGATTCTAAAGGAAAACTTAACGTCTATACTTATCATAGTGACGAAGATTATGTTACTGTAAAAAAAGTAGATTTAAATAATAGTACAAATACTTTAGAATATAAAGTTCCTTTTGATTTAGTAAATTTCTACGTAGGACTTCCATTAGCACATAAAAATTTGAATGGAAAAGATTATTTAGTTTTTTCTCATTATACAGAAAAGTTATTAGATAATAGTACATTAGAATTTAATACAAATGCAAAATTTGCTTTGGATTTTATAGATGCTGAAACTTTTAAATTAGAGAAGACATATAATTTACCAGTGATAGGATTTGATGAAGAAAATCCGTACACAATTCCAATGACTACTTTTGGATTGTTTTATAATACAGATAAATATGACATTTCTTCTAATGTTTATAATGCAGATAGTAAGTTAGAGTTTACTTATGGTGCTTTATTTTATGATATGCCTAATGATCGCGAATGGTTTAATTATTATGTTGTAAATGAGGATGGAACAGTTCTTAAAACATTGAATGAAGATATCGCAAATGGAGGTATAGAAACCGGGATTGAATTAACTGAATTAGCAAATCAAAAAGATCAAGTTGTTATGCTGATTGATAACGGTGAAGGAATATCTAACATCAAGGTTTATAATTTGCCTGAACTAGAATTAGCTCAAGATTTTCCAGCAGTTCATAATGATGATTTATTGTCTTTAAATTTTAATAGAATTGCGAATGGTAATACATTCAACTATGTCGTAGGACTTAATTTTGGTGAAGTAGAAGGAGATAAGGCATTTGGTATTGTAAAACATTATGATACGAAAGGTGTAGAAGTAAAAAAAGTAAGATTACCTATAACTTTGGAAACAGAATTGTTCGCCCCTTTCCTTAATGCATTAACTTTGAATCCAACTATTGTTAACGATGACGATAAAATTGAATATGTGTATGCTTATCAAGATAGAGTAAATAATAAGGCTGCAAATACTTATAGTATTGCACAAGATGAGAATAATCTTTTAGCAAGTTTCTCTGGAAGAACTGAAAAAGGAAATATTACAATGTCTGGTTATGGAACAAAAAGAAATGGAGAATATGACCGTTTGTATGTTTATTATGGAAGCGATTATTCTGCTACATCATTTATAACAGATTTCTATAAATTTCCTTTTGAAAGTTTAGCAGTTAATGATATTCAAAAAAATAAACAATCAATAAAATATTTGAGTAATGTAAAAGAAATCCGAGTTGATTATGAATACGCAACATATCAAGTATTTAATATGAACGGTAATTTAATTTCTTCAGGAAATTCTTCTAAAACAATTTTTACAAACGGATGGAATAAAGGAGTTTATATCATCAAAACGTTAGACAAGCAAGGTAAAGCTAATACAGCAAAAATCTTAGTTTTCTAATTCTAATTAACACTAATTATGAAAGAAATCCAACTAATTTTAGTTGGATTTTTTTCGTTTAAATTTATAAGTTAGCATTACACCGCCTTTGTACAGAATCCATTCACCACTTTTGTTAAATGATTTCGCAGAATCATATCTTCCGAAATTAGGAGAGTCTTCTTTATAATAACCTTTGTAATTTCCTTGTGAATGCCCTCCACCAACAAAAACATCTAATCCCCAATGTTCGTTGATCTTAACTTGATAACCAATTGTAGCACCAGTTAAAATTGCTACTCCTCTTTGGTATTTATCAGTGTTCCAATAATTCCATTTTTGAATATCAAAGAAACCGACTCCAATGTTTGGACCTATATAAAATTTACTAAAAGATTTATCAAAGTAATACCTACCTTCACCAAAAGCCATATACATTTGTAAATGATTTCCTGCAAATGATTTCCAAGGAGAGATAAATCCGTCAGCTTGTAAAGTTATTCTATCTGTAAGTGCATGCTCTACACCAAGATTTATCATTGCAAGAGGCATAGTTAAGGCATTTGCTTTGATTTGTGTTTCGCCTTTTTGAGCAAAGATTGTGGCGGGAAATAACAACCAAATTAATTTATTCATTCGTAATTTTTATCAGTTTGCTAGGCTAAGGTAAAAAAAGCAGTTTATTTATATGTTAATTCAAGCTTTTTTATAACTTTACTTAACATTTAAGTACATTATGGCACCAATCATATCAATCCTAATTATATTTTTGATTTTCGGAATTTTTGTTTCGATATTCTTTGTTATTGCCGTATCTGATGCGAAAGTCAGAGAGAAAAATGAACAACATACACTGAAAAGTTTACCAGATCAGGTAGACTTAAAAGCTGTTGTACGTTACAATATTGGACGTCCGCAAGGGAGATTTCTTAAAATGAAATCTTTTCAGGGAAGTGGTGTATTATATGTACAAGGAGATCAATTAATTTTCAAAGATATTTTGGGCAATGAAGATCATATTTTTGATTTGAAAACATGCAAATTATCTTGGGTTGAGAACAAGATTAATGGGATTACAAACGCTTTTAAAGTTGCTGATCACGAAGCAATTATTTTCTTTTATATCGATAAAGGTGTCTTTATTTTTAATGCGATTGAAGAAAATGCGTCGACTTCAGATTTATATATTCGTCTGAAAGAATTGCGTAAAAGTATTAGAAATGCTAAAAAAGCTGAGTCGGCAAGTGAATAGTTAATCCAGCTCGGAAACCGCTCATATCTTTAAAATTCTTATTTTCTCTAAACTCGAAAGAATAACCAGCATTTAACTCTACAATGCTCAAAACTGCAATACCAGCTTTTGGAGTAATTGTCCATGGAGAAACTTCGGCGCGAATAACATAAAAAGCAGAGCTAAAATTTGAACTATAAGGATCACCTGGATTGTTGTGAAAATTGAACATATATCCAGCTCCAACTTCAGGAATTACACGAAATTTATCTTTCATATAACCCAAATTTGCATTGGCGCTAAACGTCAAAATATTGTTGTTATCTTGTACTAAGAACAAATCTGTTCCAACTTTTCCGTAATTTCCATTCCAATATTCATAACCAAGATTAATCGTAAAATAATCGGTTAAGTTTCGTTGTGCTTTCGCTTGAAAACTAATGATAAAAACAAAGATTGCGATGAACTTTTTCATGTGATAAAATTAATGAATTATTTAGTTTTCTTCCAAAAAAATAAATTTTCGTCGTTTTTACTTTCTCTAATTCCAATTGAAAGGAATATTAATTCCAGCAGAAAATTGAAAACCTTTTATCGGTTTGAAATTATCTTTTTCATTAATTTTAAATCCATATCCAATTCCAAAATCGATCAAAGTCATAAATGTTAATCCAACTTTTGGAGTAATGGTATAAGGAGTAAATTCGCTTTCCACAAAAGGAAAAATGTATGATCCACTCGAAGCAAGAAATCCTGTAACGCCAATTTCTGGAATGACATGGAAATTATCTCGCATATAAGCCATGTTGACGTTGGCGTCTATTCGTGGAGTAAGAAATGTGTCCCCTAATCCAAATGTGTAAAACAGACCTAGTTTGGCAAAGTTCCCAGATTGATTAGAATAACTTCCTGAAACGCCAAATAAGTTTTGACTGAATGCAAAAGAGGAGAATAAAAGAATGAAGATTGTACTGATTTTCTTTAAAGTCATACGTTTGGTTTTGAAATTAAACTTAGTGTAAAGATAAATAGCTACAACTTATCTTGTTGTAGCTATTTATAATGATTTATTAAAATTTAAAATCGACTCAAAATTTTAATCCATCGTGAATCCTTTTGTATAGATTCGTCCGTAATAATCTGCAAATTTAATTGATACGCGTCCTTTATAATTTTTTAAGATTTTCTCGATATCGTCTTGTGAACTAACATTTTTATCATTAATCGATAAGATAATAAATTCTTCTTGAACACCTGCTGCAGCTAATTTTCCTGCATTATCAAGATGTTTTACCATCACACCATAATTAATTCCGAAACTATCTTTTTGACGTTCTGTTAATGGCTCAAATTCTGCACCAAGAACTTCAGTTGGCGTTAAGTCAGATTTGCTTCTCACTTTTGTGCTTCCTTTAGCATCTTTCAATGTAATGTTGTACGTTTTCTCAGAGTTTCCACGTCTTACAGTAAGCGCAACATTGTCACCAGGACGTTTGCTGCCTACGATGAATGATAACGATGAGAAAGATGTAATTGGTTTTCCATCTACAGCTGTAATGATGTCGCCTTCTTCGATTCCAGAATCAATTGCAGATCCTTTCGCAACCAATTCAGTTACCATTACTCCATTATCGGTTTTAATATTTTTCTTGAATTGTTTGTTGTATTGTTTTACAGCATCTTCATTCGATAAGTCAAAACCTTTGATACCTAAATATCCACGTTGTACAATTCCGTATGATTTGATATCCTCCACAACTTTTTTCACCAAGTTTGCAGGAACAGCAAATCCATAACCAGAATAAGCTCCTGTTGGCGAAGAAATAGCTGTATTGATACCAATTAAATCTCCGTTAGCATTCACCAAAGCACCACCAGAGTTTCCTGGATTAATCGCTGCATCGGTTTGAATAAACGATTCGATTGGTGATTCAGAGTTTTTACCTAAAATATTAATGCTACGACCTTTTGCCGAAACAATACCAGCTGTAACAGTAGAAGTCAGTCCGAATGGATTACCAACTGCTAAAACCCAATCTCCAACATTAATGGCATCAGAATCGACAAATTTTGTGAATGGTAAACCTTTTTCACTAATTTTCAATAAGGCAATATCTGTACTTGGATCAGTTCCAACTAATTCAGCAATATAACTTTTTTGATTATTCAATGTCACCTCAATTTTAGAAGCACCTTGTATCACGTGATTATTTGTAACTATATATCCATCTTGAGAAATAATTACACCAGAACCCATTCCAGATGGTTGATCTTGATCTGGTTGCTGTTGTTGTCTTCCTCTTTGTTGTTGCTCTGGTTGACCAAAAAAGAAATCAAAAGGATCGAACATTTGTTGCTGTTGTTGCTGTCTTTGATTCGAATAATTTTTGATACTCACAACCGTATGTACTGCTTTGTTAGAAGCCTGTACAAAGTTTGGTGCATCATACCCATAATTTCCTTTATAATTTACAAACTCAAAGTCTCCGTTTTTCTGATTACTCGCATTTGTAATAAATGGATTACTTCCACTTTCGTTCATCAAATAAAAACCTCCCATAGTTGTCATAGAGCTCACTAATCCAACTAATAAGTATCCTGTATATTTTTTCATCTTTATTATATAAGTTTTTAATGTTTTAGATTAAATCAAATTTAAGACCAAAATTTTAACATTTCAAACCGTTTAACGCATGTTAACACTATATTATAAATCTTTTATAACATTAGTTAAGAGTGACAAAAATGTCTTTACTTTGTTTAAAATTAAAGAAGTTGAAATTAAAATTTTATAAATATCAAGGAGCTGGGAATGACTTTGTCATGATTGATGATCGAGAAAAAACGTTTCCAATCTCTACAGAATTGATTAATAGGCTATGTGATCGTAATTTTGGGATAGGAGCTGATGGTTTGATTTTGTTACAAAATGATGAAAATTCAGACTTCAGAATGGTGTATTTCAATTCGGATGGAAATGAAAGTACAATGTGCGGAAACGGAGGACGTTGTATTATTCGATTTGCAAATGATTTGGATGTTGCCAATGACAAAATGACATTTAATGCGATTGATGGTTTGCATCATGGGATAGTAGATCAAGAAGTTATTCGTTTACAGATGATTGATGTAAATGAAGTGGAAGATCACGACAAATATTTGTTTATGAACACAGGTTCGCCGCATCACGTAGAATTTGTGGAGAATGTAAAAGATATTAATGTTTACAAAAAAGGAAAAGCAATTCGTAACGGTGCGCCTTATTTTGAGAAAGGTTCTAACGTAAATTTTGTTGAAGTTATGCCAGATAATAGTCTTACAATTCGTACTTATGAGCGTGGAGTAGAGGACGAAACTTTAGCTTGCGGAACAGGAATTACGGCTGCAGCGATTTCTGCTTATGTCAAAAATTTGGTAGACAAAAAAGATATCAAAGTAAAAGCGATGGGTGGAGATTTATCTGTAAATTTTGAGGAAAATAATCATAACTTTGTCAATGTTTGGTTAAATGGACCAGCAGTAAAAGTTTTTGAAGGTGAAATTGAAATTTAATTCAATGAAAAAATTAAATTTAGTATTAATATTAATCTGTTCATTCGCATTTGTAGGATGTACATTTATAGATGGTTTCAAAGGGAATGCAACCAAAGATGGTTATATCTATATTTCTCGTGGAGCTAAATTTGAACAAGTTTTAGATTCTTTAAAACCATTTTTGAAGGATGAAAAATTGTTCAAACAATATGCAGAAGATGCAGATTATCCAGCAACGATAAAATCTGGAAAATATAAAATCTCAAGCTCAGATTCTAACCGCGATATTATTGATCGTTTGCAAGGAGGAGAGCAAGAAGAAGTGAAGCTTCGTATCAAAAATGAACCGACAATTTATCATTTAGCAGGATCAGTTTCCAAGCAAATTGATATGGATTCTATCGAAGTTTTGACGGCTATTCGCGATTTTGTGAAAGAAAAAAACGATACAACGTTAAACGACGAAACAGTTAAGCAATATTTTATTCCAGAAACGTATTTCGTATATTGGGGATTAACACCAGAAAAGTTTGTGGACAAAATGGTGGCACAACACGACAAAGTGTGGAATGCAGATCGCTTGGCAAAAGCAAAAGCGCTCAACATGACACCTTTGCAAGTGACAACTTTGGCGTCTATTGTGCAATTGGAATCGTCTGATAATATGGATGAACAACAAAAAGTTGCACGTGCATATATGAATCGTTTGGCGAAAGATATGCGTTTAGAGGCCGATCCAACTTCTATTTATGCGTACAAAATGGAAAATGGTTGGGATCAAAAAGTACAACGTGTGTACAAAAAATGGACGTGGTCTTCGAATGCATACAACACTTATCGTAACAAAGGTTTACCGCCAGCACCAATTTGTTTACCAAATTTAGGAGCAATTGATGCGGTTTTATCACCAGCAAATCACGATTTTATTTTCTTTGTTGCAGATCCTAAAAAACCAGGTTACCACATTTATACCAATGATTATCAGGAACATTTGAAAAATGCTGAGAATTATAGAAACTGGTTAAAAGAGAATAATATCAAATAGTTGTATCTTTAGCTAAACCAATTTTAGCGATGAAACAACCAAATTATACAAAAAGAGAATTCCTAAAACTACTTGGTACAGGTAGTTTAGGGATTTTTTTTATGTCTTTTTATTCGTTTGATGATTTTTTGGATGATGATTTAATAATCTTGACAAAAGATGATGAAAAGTATAATCAATACAGAAAATCATTCAATAAAAGAATTGAGAAATTTCCTAAGATTATAGCAGTTTGTAAATCAGAAACTGGAATAAAAAAAGCAATTGCATTAGCAAACGAAAAGAAACTAAAAATTGCAATTCGAAGTGGAGGGCATAGTTTTGAAGGTTTTTCGAATGTTGATAACGGATTGTTGATTCATCTTGGATTGATGAACAAAATTACGTGGTTGCAAGAGAATAAAGTAAAATTACAACCAGCTTGTTTGTTGCAAGAAATTTATGCGAATTTTTTACCTAAGAAAAGAATTATTCCAGCTGGATCATGTGGAACTGTGGCTATTGGTGGTTTGACTTTGGGCGGTGGCTATGGTTTTTTTAGCCGAAAATATGGGTTGACCTGTGATAATCTGCTTCGTGTAAAAATGATCGATTACAAAGGAAATACAATCGACTCTGATAAAGATCCCGATTTACTTTGGGCGTGTAAAGGCGGCGGAAATGGAAATTTTGGCGTTGTAACGGAATTACATTTCAAAACTTATCCAGTCCCACAATCTTTCAGCGGATATCGTATGAAGTTTACAAATCTAACATCAGATAAATTTGTCAAATTAATTCGACTTTGGTTCCAAGCAACGGAAAAATTACCTAAAGAAGCTTTTTCTGCTTTTGTGTTGAATGGAAAGTTTTTGACCATTTTATTTACCAATTTTGCAGTAAATCAAACAGATTTTGAGAAAATATTTTCGAGTTTAATTCCATTATCGAATGATTATAAACCGATGAAAAATAGAAATCTGGCTGCTGCGCTCAAAAATTATTATGGCGTAACAGAGCCGATTTATTTCAAAAATTCTTCTGCTGGTTTGTACACAGGAATTGAAGATATTGAGAAAGGTTTGGAAGATATTTTTGCAAAAGTTGTCGCTTCTAAAGGAATGATTTATCAGATAAATACTTTGGGTGGAAAAATCAATGAAGTCAAAGCTTCAGATTCTGCTTATCCACATCGCGATATTAATTATTTGAGCGAGTTACAAGCGTATTGGGATTTGCCTTCGCAAGAAGAAAAGTTGACAAAATCATTTGAAGAAATACAACAATTATTAAGAAATATTGGGAATATAAAACAATACCGAAATTACCCGGATATTAATTTTCCTGATGCAAATAATGCTTATTTCGGAAATAATTTGGTTCGTTTGCAAAAGTTGAAAAAGAAATATGATCCAAATAATTTGTTTGATTATCCACAAGTGATTAAATAAAAAAACTCCTGAAAATTATTTTTCAGGAGTTTTTGATTGATTATTTGAAAGCTTTTTTCATCTTAAATTTTAGCATATTCATTAATCCTGATTCGATAATATCAATACCTAAACCGTAATTACTATCTGCAATTGTGTAATGATTATTTCGGAATTCCTCGAAATTTTCCATCGTAATTTCATGATTTGTCGAAGGATTGTATTCAATGTAAGCACTTCCTCCACTTGCTGTAATTTTCTTTCTACTTGAGTAGGTGAAATATTTATCATTAATCGTCGATTCTTGAATCGTATACTTTTCTTTTGTATCAATTTTTTGATCGGTTGATAAGTTGATTTCATACTTTTCACTATCGAAATTATGCCAAAAACTTGCGTCTTCGTGAATAAAATCTCTCACATTATTCTTCGGGATATTTCGATCAAAGAACATCAAGAAGCGTTCATTTGTCACTTTATCTTTAAAATATGGATTCTCGATTCGTGCTTTATATTTTATCGTTAATTCGTTCAGCTTTTTATCATCCGAAACAATTTCAATAGAAGTGTCTTTAAAAATTTCTCTCAAATCCATTTCAGGGCGATCTGCACTATAATTTAACGCATAATAAAAGAAACTATTCCAACTATCAATAATTTCTCGCTTGTTGGTATTCTTGAAATATCGGCGCATATTATTTGCACGATTGTAACGATAAATCGATTCAGATTCTAAATAACCTTCGTTTCCTTTTGCCGCTACACTGACTTTTTCATCTATACAAAACTTAGGAAATTTGTAAGGTTCGCGAATTTGTAAGGTCTGATTTGGTTTAATTTCTAAATAATGCGCAAAATAAATAAAGCTTCTATTTTCTAAGTAACCATACTCATTACGCATTGTTGCATCAACGTAATATGTCTCATTATTATGTTTCACTTTTACAATCACATGATTGAAAGCCAACAACGATGGGAGATAATATTTGAAATAGAAATCAGTATTATAATTCAGTAAAATGATTGAAGATTCTAATCCTAGATAATCAAAAATAACTTTCAATAAAATAGATTTTGCCTTGCAATCTCCTTGTTTATTCGCATAAGTTACTTCTGCTTCTTGAGGTTTGTGACCGCTCATTTCATCAGCATTGTAGATATAATAAATATGGTTTTGAACATATTCTATCGCATATTCAATTTTATCTTCGATGTCAGAAAATTCATTTAATTTCTCAATCAGATTTGGTGCGAAACTTTCAAGATTTGCTTTGTTAAGCACTTCTTCGTAATAAGGCGAAATAAAGTTTGAAAGCTTTTCCCAGGTGCTTTTTGTTGCAAAATCGATGTAAGGAAAAATCTCGCGATTTGGATCTGTTGGATTAAGATAATTTACTAACTCAAAAACGAAAGAACCGCCAGAAGGAATTGTTCCTGTTTCTGCTTCGATTACATTTCCATTTTCGTCACGGAAGAAGTTTTTCTTGTAAACAAATTCATCATCACGCTCATTGATTAATTCGAACGTATAATTTCCATATGCCCAATACGAATCAGGGCTAACCCATAAATAACGGCTGTATTCTTTGCGGACAAAATCTTTGTCAGTAAATATTTTTTCTCTTGCATCTTCCAATACAAGAATATCATATAAACGCAAATCTTTGATCGAAATATTAATTTTTTTGCTTTTGTTGATTACGCCAGAACCGCTATCATTTTCGTTATCCAAAACTTTTATAGTGATATCTGCTAATTTATTAATTAATTCTCCATCACGAATCACAGAAATTCTATGAATCAAATAAATTTCGTTTTCTTCGACAATTGTATCGAATGTAGAAGCTTTTTCTAAATTTGCAGGATCAGTTAAGGTGTAAGACATGTTAACATACTCGATATGTTTTTCACGTGTTACATAAAATTTTTTGTCCAAAAAGTAACAATAATCTCGTCCTTCATCTAAAATATTTTTCGAGAAATCAGTTTCTTTAGAAAGTTCAATAATTTGTTCGTCTGTTAAACTCTTTGTCCAATTTTCTGGTTGAATAATTTTATAAATTTCGGTAGTATGGTTTTCCATCTATTTATTTTTAGTTGATTAGATTAAAAGTACAAAAATTATTTATAAAAAAACGCGTCTACTTTGTAGACGCGTTCAGATAAATTTTATGATTTAGAACTTATATCGTAAACTCACGATAAAATATCTTCCCAAAACATTTTTAGTTGTAGTTTCAATATAGTTATTACTAAATCCATTCGAAACAATTACGTTGTTTCCTAATAAGTTTCCACCTGTAAGAGTTAAATAAGTTTTCTTCGCAATATTATATCGTGCAGAAGCATTCCACTCTTTTGCTGTGTTTATTTCTACTCCATCACGGTATTGTAAACGATAAGAGAAATCGGTCTGAATTAATAATTTACTTGTAGCGGACCAAGCGGCTTCCCCATATGGACGCCAGTTCGTAAATTTCTGTTCAGATAATGATTGATATTTACTAAGGTTTAAATTAACCCCAGCCTTCAATTCAAATTTCTTTTTGAATGTAAATGAGTTCTCTAAATTATAAGTTTGATTAAAACTTTTATTGTTAACATCCTTCAAATCATCATTTTTAACAACTCCATTTTCATATTCAATATTTCGTGTAATGGTATAATAATTAGAAGTAGAAATATTTCCTGTTAATCGTGCATTGTACCATTTAGCAAAACGTTTTCCAATCATGAAATATCCTGAATAAGTTTCTTGGTTACTACCAGAATTAATCAAGGTATTGAACTGATAGTTATTTACAATTGTATCGTTTCCAGAGATGATAAAATCACGGTTTAAAACAGATTGTGTTTGTATACTTTTTTCTTGTAACGTATAACTCAAATTCGCAAAAATATTAAAGAATGTGAACGAGTTAAAATGACTAAAATTAAGACTTGCTGTATGTGTCAAAGCTTGTCTTAAGTTTCTATTTCCATAGAAAATCGATTGATAACTTTGAATGGTATACGAGTCATTAAAATCTTTTGTGTACGGATAGCTATAGTTTTGTGTATAACTTGCGCGAACATTTGTTGCATTGTTGAACTTGTATTGCAAATTCAGGTGAGGTAAAAATTTCGTTTCCGAACGATTTAGTTTTTCACCATCTTGGTATTTCGATTTTTCATTAAAGAATGAAACTCCAGCTCCCGCATCTACTTGAAAGTTTCCTAGTTTCTTTGTCAACGTTACATCAGCAAAGGTCTCGTTGTAATCTAAATCTGTATTACTAATTAATGAATTATCATTCATTAATTTTTGAAAATCATAGATTTTATTCTCAAAATCTTGCGTACTAAAATTTGTTCCAACTTTTACTTTAAGGTTAGATGTATTTGTCAACAAGTGATTGTAGATTCCATATAATTGAACAGTATTCAAAACAAAGTTTTGATCTTGATTGATATTATATTGATTATTTACTTGAGATAAATTTTTGAACAAATTAAAAGATGAGAACGGATTTGCTGTTGATAAAACATTGTAATCTGGCGTATCTTTTTGATATTGATGACGGAAATATAAACCAACATTATCATCGCGTCCAACTTTACGGATGTAAGATAAAGTTTGTGATAAAGAGTAATTCTTCTGTTCAGAATTTACATTTCTAAAGCTATTTTTTTGATCGTTATAATAGCTATCAACCAATTGCTCGTTTTCGCTATCCAAATAATTAAAATTTAAGCGATATTTAATTTGTCCTTTATCATTCGGATTATAATCTAAACGCAAACGCGACATTCCCATCAAAATATTGCTCTTATTTTGTTCCTGATCGACGGTTGTATAAGGTGTTTCGATGTTATTATAATAACGTTCTGATTTAGAATTGTAACGAATATTATTGGTGTTAAGTAAACCAAAACCAGAGATTTTTAATTTCTTATTTGGTTCAACACCAAAATGCACAGCACCATTATAGGTATTCATACTCGGCGCATCATTTTTTGTCATCAGGTTTAGATTGTTCGAATTTCCTCTTAATGAATAAATACTTCCTTCAGAATTAAATTCAGAATATCCACCAAAGAAGCTCATATAATCATCTTGATCAAAAACTTGTTTTCCGAATGTATTAAAATCATTGATTAAAGTTCCGTCCGTTTTTTCTGAGAAATAGAAAATTTTTGCTTGCGCATCTGTATGTTTGTCCGCATCTCCACCTAACGTCACATTACCAAATGCAAGACGTTTCATATCATCTTTTAGTTCGATGTTTAACGAGAATTGTTCGTCATCTTCTTGTAATGAAGAAGCAAAAGGATTTGATTTGAACTTTGTATTTAATTGAATTTTAGAAACCGCATCCGAAGGTAAATTTTTGTTCAATAATTTTTCGTTACCACCCAAAACTTCACGTCCACCAACTGTTACTTGCGACATAGGTTTACCTTTGTACATTACCTTTCCATTTTGAACTTCAATTCCAGGTAATTTTTTAAGAATATCTTCTAATGTTTCCTCATTTCCAACTTTGAAAGAATCTGCATCAAACTCAATTGTATCACCTTTTACTTTGATTGCTTGTTGAGCTTTTACAATTGTTTCTTTTAAAGAAATTTCTTTTCCTTGTTTAAGCTTTATTTTTTTGTTGACATTTTCAGTCAAATCAACATTTTCTACATATGTTTCGTAACCAGCTTGCTCAATTTCGATATCATATTTTTGTCCACATGGCAATTTGAATTCAAATTCACCCATGTTACTTGTAAAAACAAAACCTTTTCCTTCGTTTTTACTATCAAAAATAGAGACAGAAGCATCTGTAACAGGAATTCCAGCATCATTTGCAACAGATCCTTTCAATTTACATTCTTGTGCAAATGAGATTTGAGCAGCAGAAGTAAATAAAATTAGATAGAGTAATTTCTTCATATGTATTTTTTAGTTGATGACTCAAAATAGAGTTTTTTGTAAAACACATCTATTTATGTGTTAGAAACAGATGTGTTTTATATTTTGTTTAATGAATTATTGGGTGTCTACACCGCTATTCATCATTTCTTTCATCTTTTTCTGCATATCTTCCATAATTTTCATGAATTGATTATGCGTTACAGTTTCACCTTTTGTAGGAATGTTAACTTTTAATTCTTTATCCGAAAGTTTTAATTCTTTTAATGTGAAAATCATTGTTGTTCCTTGGTAATCAAATTGAGCTTTTATAATCAAACCTGGCAATCCAGCTAAAGAAGTTGGTCCATCTTTTATTGGAATTTCTGGCGCAAACCAAGCTGTTACTGGAATAGAATCCATCATAACGCCTTCTGCTTTTGTTGCTTTGTATCCTGCAATATCAGTTTTCTCACGAGAAATTTTCCATTTGTAATCAGGAATTTGGTCTTTAATCAAATATTGTTTTGCCCCCATATCAACTTCTTTGTAATACAAATTTGGAGTTACTGTAAAGTCTTTATAAGTTGGTTTATTATCGAATGATGCCATTTGTTGAGCAATCATTCCTCCTTGAGATTGAGCATTTCCTACTTTTTGTTCTAATACAAAAGTTGATTGTTTTGAATTACTTTTTAAGAAATAGTTCATGAAAACACCAGCATCAATTTCAGCTTTCAACATTGGACCAACTTGTGAGCGATATTGTTGAGGAACTTGTGCCATTGTTTTGTCATAATCCAATTTCATTTCGCAAACATAAGTTGCATCGATATTTTGTGTTTTATTGTCTTGTGCGATAGAAACTGTAGTTGCGATAATTCCTAAGGCAAATGTTAAGATTGCTTTTTTCATAATTGTTGTATTTGTCTAATTAGTCTGCTTTTGTAGACTAATGTTACAGATAATTTTTGAATTTATTTAAAAAATAAAATGTCATTCAAAAAGTTAAGGATTTTCAAATGACATTTTTATCTAGCGATTTATTGATAATATTATAATAAATACGTCGAGACATTTCCTCCTTTTTTGATAAAATCTTCTTTCAATTCATCAAAAAGTTCTTGGTTAATAGCCTTTGTTGTTCCTTCTAAAATATATGTTGTATATCCCAATGCTAAAGCATCTTTTGCTGTGTAATATACACAATAATCTGCTGCTAAGCCGCAAATGTATACACTCGTTATATTATGATCTTTTAAGAATCCATTTAGCCCTGTTGGATTCTTTTTATTCACATCAAAAAAAGCACTATACGAATCAACTTCTGGATTCATACCTTTTCGGATGATTGCACTTATTTTATTTTGCTTGATATCTTTGTGTATTTCAGCTCCTTTAGTGCCTTGTACACAATGATCTGGCCACAAAACTTGACGATTTCCACCTAATTCGATTACATCAAAAGGTTGTTTATCTGTGTGTTGAGAAGCAAAACTTTTGTGATTTGCCGGATGCCAATCTTGTGTTGCCACAACAACATCATACTTTTCTTGCAATTTATTTATGCGTTCGATAATTTTATCTCCATCATTCACAGCCAACGAACCTCCTGGTAAAAAATCGTACTGCATATCTACGATGATTAAAGCTTTCATAGTATTTTATTTCTTAAGATTAATTTAGAATTAAATATAAGTTTTATAATATGAAATTGAACCAATTTTTATGAAAATTAATCGAATTTTAAGAAACCTTAATCTCGTTTATTTACGCCAGAATTTCTCATTTCTTCGAAACGTGAGCGTTGTTCTTGCATCAATTTATCAAATTCTGTTTGCGAAATAGCACCTTTATCTTTTGGTTTTTCGATTGGTTTTGTATTTGTTGATGTTTTGATATCTGTCAAAGAAATAATTTTAGAACCTTTAAACATTCCTCTGTTAATCTCTGTTTGTACTTCTGCGATTAAACCTGGTAATCCCCAATAATTTTCTGGACCAGTTTTATATTTCAACGTTGGAATGTACCAAACTGTTGTTTGAACACTATCAATAATAGCAGTTGCTTTTTTGGCTTCGTTGCCTAAGATTGTTTTTGTTTCTCGTGTTAATTTCCAATCATAATTTTGCAAAGAATCTTTTACAACATAGTTTTTTCCCATCATGCTTTGCTCTTTTAATAGCAAATGATTTGTACTATTTTTATAAATATTATCTCCATTCATCGACATCATTCGCATCCCGCCACCACGTGGACCTCGTAATCCTTGACTTTGATCATTTGATATTTTTTCAACCATTTTATACAAGGATTCGTCTCCCAAAATAGTCAACTTAGCTTCTTGCGGCTCTTGAATATTTTTCTTGAATTGCTCTTGCATTTCTTTTGGCATCGTACGTCCATTGCCACCTCCCGGAGGTTGAAACGTAAAATCGTCTGGCAAAATAATACGCGTTGTGTACGAAATTTCTACTTTTTCTTGTTGCGCAAATGCAGAAAAACTAAATAGTAAAATAAAAACTGAAATTATTTTTTTCATTTTAAATATGCTTATAGCTTTTAGACAAGAAATTGTATGAAATGTTTAATGAAGGATGAAAATATTTTCTTTAATCCTTACTTACTCCTTCAGAGCTCATCTGTTTTAGCCTTTCCATTGCTTTTTCATTCAACGCTTTATATTCTTCGTTGGTGATTGTATTTTTATCTTTTGGCTTTTCAATTGGTTTTAGATTTGGCACTTCTTTGACTTCTGTTGCACGAATAGTACTACTTTCGATTCCTTTATTTTTTGAGTTTTTAATTTCTACTTCTAATATCAAGCCTGGCAAACCATTGTAAATTCCAGGTCCATCTTTTATCGCAATACTTGGAGCATACCACGCAGTTACAGTTGTTGTGCTATCCACAATAGCAGTTGCTTTTTTGACATTAAAACCAATTAATTTTTTTGTTTCGCGTGTTAATTGCCATTTGTATTCGGTTAATTTATCTTTTATTGTATAAGTTTTGTCAAATGATTTTACACTTTTCAAATAATCTTTTGTAGTTAAATTTTTGAATAAACCATTTCCTGAATCTCCAAAACTCATCGAAACTCTCATTCCATTTCCTCCTTGTTGATTATCTATTTTTTCAACTTTATTGTAAGACGATTCGTTTTCATTGATTGTTAAGATAAAATCTTTTGGTTCTTGCATATTCTTAATCATGTCATTGTAGACATCAGTCGGAATTTGGCTTTCTTTACCATTTGTAGAAAATTTTACAGAACCTTTAAATTCTTCTGCATTTACTTTTACAATTTCTTGATAATTCACTTCAAGTTTTTGTGCAAAAGACGAAGTTGTAAGTAGAACGCAATATGTAAATAATGTAAATAATTTTTTCATTGTAGTTTGATTTGTTGTACAATGATAGTAATATTTTTATATTCTACAATAATAGAATTAAAAAAATTATAGAAATTTTAAGAAATGATTTAATATTTGATGACTGATTATTTCAAATCCTTAAAGTATTGACGTTTTTTGATAAAATACTGAAAAGGCAATAATTCTTTATCAGAATAGTTTTTAATTTGATGCTTTTGACGTTTTTTATACATTTTTATAAAGCCAAAATAAAAATGCATATGCGATAAGAAAACGGCCCAAACATGTGGAAGTCCTTGTTTTGGTAAAAAGGCAACAGCGGCAATTCCATCCATGGAAAGACGTGTGAAAAGCATTGGAAAAAGTTTGTTTGCAGGTAGATTTTTAAGCATCATCCACAAACTATTTCGGTAATTTAGATACCATTTTTTTGGATTGGCTTTATCCAAAGTTGCACCGCCCAAATGATAAACAGTCGATTCTCCACAATAATAAATTTTTCGTCCAGTATTGTTTAATCGCCAACACAAGTCGATTTCTTCCATGTGTGCAAAGAATTCTTCGTCAAAACCATTTTGTTCAAAGAAATCTTTTTTTCGAATAAATAAGCTTGCGCCAGTTGCCCAAAAAATTTGTGTGGTGTCGTTGTATTGCCCATTGTCTTTTTCTAAAGTTGAAAAAACACGTCCTCGACAAAATGGATAACCAAATTTATCAATGAAACCTCCTCCAGCACCGGCATATTCAAAATACTCTTTGTTTTTGTAGTCTAATATTTTGGGTTGAATTGCGGCGATGTCAAGATTGTTGTCAAACAATTTTTCAATTGGTTCTATCCAATTTTCAGTTACTTCGACATCCGAATTTAATAAACAGAAATATTCTGCATCAATTTCTTTTAAACCTTCGTTATAGCCTTGTGCAAAGCCATAATTTCCCTTGTTCTGAATGATTTTGACAGAAGGGAATTGAGTTGTCAACAATTCGATTGAGTTGTCAGTCGACGCATTATCAATTACATAAATTGTTGCGTTTTTAGAATTGTTAATAACCGAAGGTAAAAATTGAGGCAATAATTTTTCGCCATTCCAATTTAGGATTGCAATTGCTGTTTTCATGAATATTTAAAATTACAAATCGGCATATTTCCAACGTTTGTGGCTCCAAAGCCAATTATCTGGATGTTGTTGAATGGTTTGTTCTAAATGATGAAAAAATTGATGAACAATTTCATTTTCTTCAAATTTTTCTTGTTGAGGTTGTAGTCGAATAAAAGTTGTGTGATAATGACCGCGTTTTATCTTTTCGGTTTGACAAAAGACAACAGCCATATCTTTGCGGCGTGCAATTTTATCAAAACCATTAAAAACAGGCGTTCTCTGATTGAGGAAATCAATAAAATAATGAACTGCTGATTGTTTTGGACTTTGATCTGCGACAAATAAATAGGCTAACTCTCCATCATTTGGAGCTTTCATCATAAAACGCAACACATCTTTCATATCCAAGGCTTTTGTCCCGAAACGCCCACGCATAGCGTTGATTTTATCGTTCCAAAAAGGATTTCGAATTTTATGATAAACAGCTGCACTTTCTTTTGTTGGTAAATGTTTCACCGTTCCAATAAACCATTCCCAGTTAAAAATATGCCCACACATCATCATGACATCTCGTTTTTCAGTTTTTATTTCATTAAAAACGTCGAGATTAGAATATGTAAATCGTTTGTCCAATTCTTCTTGAGAAATAGAAAAACTTTTTAAAGTTTCGACCAAATAATCACAAAAATTAGCATAAAATTTCTTGTGGATTGCTTTGATTTCTTCCTGAGATTTTTCAGGAAAAGAGTTTTCTAAATTTGTTCTAATGACACGTCTTCTATAACCAATAACCGTGTACAGCAGAAAGAACAGAAAGTCCGAAAATCTGTATAAAACCGAAAGAGGTAAACGTGAGATTTGATAAATTATGAAATAAAAAATGCTGTTCATTTGACAAACAAATAAGCGACAAATTTACGAATTAAATTTGTTCGTTGCTTGCCAAATTGCATCTTTCGGAACTGGAGCTACAATTGTCATTTCTTCTTTTTTGACAGGATGTTCAAATGTAATGCGATGAGCGTGCAAACAAATGCTTCCGTCAGGATTAGAACGTTTAGCGCCGTATTTCAAATCGCCTTTGATAGGAGAACCAACAGAAGAAAGTTGCGCGCGAATTTGATGTGAACGACCTGTAAATAACTTCACTTCGACACAATGAAAAGAATCTAAAGCGCCTAAATAAGTGTATTCTAAAATTGCTTTTTTTGCATCAGCAGTAGGTTTAGAATAAACTGTTGTTTTATTATTTTTAGGATTTTTCTTTAGATAATGTTCTAAACGTTCAAAATCTTTTGGCGGTTTGCTTTGTACAATAGCACGGTAAACTTTGTCAATATTTCGTTTCTGAAACATTTCGTTCATTCGTGTTAAAGCTTTCGAAGTTTTAGCAAAAATCAACACACCAGAAGTTGGACGATCCAAGCGATGCACCAACCCTAAGAAAACATTTCCAGGTTTGTTATCGCGTTCTTTTATATAGTCCTTTAGACTATCGATAAGTGGAATGTCGCCTGTTTCGTCTCCTTGTGCTAATTCACCCGCTTTTTTGTTGATGATTAACAAATGATTATCTTCGAATAAAATTTCTGGATTCATGTTATTGAGAATAAGGTTAAGACTTAGGAAAAGTCAACCTAATTAATTAGAGTTTATTTAATTTTTTAAAGCTTTTTTGAGTTTATTAATCTCAAAAATTGTAGAATTTAATTCTTCAAGAAGAAGATTTATTGTGTTTTCGTTAAAATATCCAACTTTCTGTCCATAATACAAATGAGATTTTGTTTCGAAAGCCGAACCTTTTGCGATTTCATAATATTTAACTTTATCATTAATACTAGATTTGCCAAAACCTTCAGCAATATTTGCTGAAATACTTTCTGCAGAACGTCTTATTTGTGATGTTAACCCATAATCTTCTGTTCGAGGTAAATTTGAACTTAACTCAAAAACTTGAACAGCGATATTCATTGCTTTTATCCAAATTGGCATTTCTGTGAAATCGTGATAAGGCATGTGGTAAGTTTAAGGTTTAGACTAAGATTAAGTTTAGAAAGAGGTTAAGATTGAGTTTTGTCTTTTCCTCAATCTCAACCTTAACCTTAATTTCTAATATTGTTCATTCGCATTTGGAAAGTCGCCCGATTTTACATCCGCAACATATTGTCCAATTGCTTGGTGAATTTGATCTTCTAAGTTTAAATATTTACGAACAAATTTTGGTTTGAATTCGTTGTTTAATCCCAACATATCATGTACAACTAAAACTTGTCCGTCGCAACCAGCTCCTGCTCCAATTCCAATTGTAGGGATATTAACAGAGGCTGTTACTTTAGCAGCTAAATCAGCTGGGATTTTCTCCATTACTAATGAAAAACATCCTAATTCTTCTAATAATTTAGCATCGCTAATTAATTTTTCTGCTTCTGCATCTTCCTTTGCACGCACTTTATATGAACCAAATTGATAGATAGACTGAGGAGTTAAACCTAAGTGTCCCATAACAGGAATACCAGCATTTACGATACGACGAATAGATTCTTCGATTTCTTTCCCTCCTTCTAATTTGATTGCATGTGCACCAGATTCTTTCATGATTCGAACTGAAGATTCTAAAGCTTTTTGTGGGTCAGATTGATAAGTACCAAAAGGTAAATCAACTACAACTAAAGCGCGTTTTGCTCCACGAACGACACATTGTGCATGGTATATCATTTGATCCAAAGTAATTGGCAAAGTAGTTTCGTGACCAGCCATTACATTAGCCGCAGAATCACCAACTAAAATAACTTCAGTTCCAGCCGCATCTACAAGCGAAGCGATTGTAAAATCGTAAGCCGTTAACATCGAAATTTTTTCTCCGGTAAATTTCATGTTACGCACAGTTTCGGTAGTGATACGTTTGATTTCTTTATTTACAGACATTACGTTTATATTTTTAACTTTTGTAAAGTTAATTTGAATATTAAAACAGAACTAATTTTGACTGATATTTTTTCCAGTTTGACAAATGAAGAACAAGATAAACGGTTCGTTGAAAATGAAATAACAATTTTTACAATTTTATAAACGTAAATATACTTGTCTATTTGCTCATTTTTAGTAAATTGGTATTCGAATTGAGAGAATTTCACTAAATTTGTTCTCTTAAACTAATTTTAAATAACCATAAATGAAAATAGCAATAGTGGGAACAGGCTACGTTGGTCTGTCTAACGCAATTTTATTAGCTCAGCATAATGAGGTAGTGGCGTTAGATGTTGTTCCAGAAAAGATTGCAATGCTCAATGCAAAAAAATCTCCAATTGAAGATAAAGAAATTATAGATTTTTTGCAGAATAAGGAGCTTAATTTTCTTGCGACTTTAGACAAAGAAACTGCGTATGCAAATGCAGAATATGTGATTGTTGCAACGCCTACGGACTATGATCCAAAAACAAATTATTTTAATACATCAAGTGTAGAATCGGTTATAAAGGATGTCAAGCAATATAATCCGAATGCTGTAGTTATTATAAAATCGACTGTTCCGGTTGGTTTTGTTGAAGATTTAAAATCACGATTAGAATATCAAAATATTATTTTTTCTCCTGAATTTTTGCGAGAAGGAAAAGCTTTATACGACAATTTGTATCCATCAAGAATTATTATTGGTGAGCAAAGCGAAAGAGCAGAAGTTTTTGCTAATTTGTTGAAAGAAGGAGCAATTAAGAAAGATATTCCGACGTTGTTTACACATTCAACAGAAGCTGAAGCAATCAAATTATTTTCGAATACCTATTTAGCATTGCGTGTCGCTTATTTTAATGAGTTAGATAGTTATGCGCAAACATTCAATTTAGATAGTAAACAAATTATCGAAGGGGTTGGTTTGGATCCTCGTATCGGTTCGCATTACAACAATCCATCGTTTGGTTATGGTGGATATTGTTTGCCAAAAGATACGAAGCAATTATTGGCTAATTATGATGCAGTTCCGAATAATATTATTCAAGCAATTGTTGATGCAAACAGAACGCGAAAAGATTTTATTGCAGATTCTATCATCGCAAAAAATCCTAAAAAAGTTGGTGTTTATCGCTTGATTATGAAATCAGGTTCGGATAATTTTAGAGCATCTGCGATTCAAGGAGTAATGAAACGTATTAAAGCAAAAGGAATTGAAGTGGTGGTTTATGAACCGGTTCTGAAAGAAGATTCTTTCTTTGGATCGAAGGTGATGAATGATTTTGAAGCTTTTAAACAAGAGTGTGATGTGATTATCTCGAATCGAAATGCACCTGAATTGGCTGACGTGAAAGAGAAAGTTTATACGCGCGATTTGTTTGGAAACGATTAAAAATAACAACTATAAAATACTATGAAAACTATTTTAATTACAGGTGGAGCTGGATTTATCGGTTCTCACGTTGTAAGAGAATTTGTCTTAAAATATCCTGAAACGAAGATTATCAACCTTGATGCGTTGACGTATGCTGGAAATTTAGAGAATTTGAAAGATATCGAAAGTAAATCAAATTACGAATTCGTAAAAGCTGATATTACTGACGCAAAACATATATTAGAGGTTTTTGAAAAACATCAGCCAGATGGTGTTATTCATTTAGCTGCCGAATCTCACGTGGATCGTTCTATTACAAATCCGTTGGATTTTGTGATGACGAATGTGATTGGAACAGTAAACTTATTGAATGCTGCAAAAACGATTTGGAACAATAATTTCGAAGGAAAACGTTTTCATCATGTTTCAACAGATGAGGTTTTTGGCGCTTTGGGTGATGAAGGTTTTTTTACGGAAGAAACTTCTTATGATCCGCATTCGCCATATTCGGCTTCAAAAGCATCTTCAGATCATTTTGTGAGAGCTTATCATGATACGTACGGTTTACCAATTGTGATGACAAATTGTTCAAATAATTACGGACCAAATCATTTTCCAGAAAAATTGATTCCGTTATGTATTCATAATATTTTGAACGGAAATCCACTTCCAATTTACGGAGATGGAAAATATACACGCGATTGGTTATTTGTGATCGATCATGCTAAAGCGATTGATTTAGTTTTCCATGAAGGAAAAAATGGAGGTTCTTACAATGTAGGAGGTTTCAACGAGTGGAAAAATATCGATTTGGTAAAAGAATTGTGTAAACAAATGGACGAAAAATTAGGGAAAGAAGCAGGAACTTCAGAACAATTAATCACATTTGTGAAAGATCGTCCAGGACATGATTTACGTTATGCAATTGATGCAACAAAAATTAACGAAGAATTAGGTTGGAAACCAAGTGTGACGTTTGAGCAAGGTTTGAGTCTAACAATTGATTGGTTTTTATCCAACAAAGAATGGCTAGACAATGTAACATCTGGCGATTACCAAAATTATTACGAAAAACAATATAATTAAAAAAGGGTTTTATAGGTTGATGAAGAAATTAATCTATAAACTTAAAACCTTAACCTAAAAAGTTTCTATGAGTTTAAAAACAGTAGTTTACTCTTCTGACAAAAAAACACATTTCCTCAAGGAATTAAAAAATATATTTAAAGATATATCAAATTCTCACTTTTTAGCTTATCAGATGGCTAAAAGGGACATACAAGCACAGTATAGACAGTCTTATTTGGGTATTTTTTGGGCATTTGCTCCAGTTATTATTAACTCATTAGTGTGGCTGTTTTTAAATGGATCAGGTGTTGTTTCAGTACAAGGAGTTGGTATTCCTTATCCTTTGTTTGTTGTGATTGGTACAACTTTATGGAGTGTATTTGCTGATACAGTTCAAAGCCCTATGGTTTCTGTAAACGCAGGAAAGGGAATTATGTCTAAAATTAATTTCCCTAAAGAAGCGCTTCTAATGGCTGGTATGTATAAAATATTTTTCAATCTAGGATTGAAACTTATTTTGTTAGTGGTCTTTTTAATTTATTTCGGTGTTAATTTAGATATTAATTTTCTCTACTTTCCATTTCTATTGGTGGTACTTTTAATTTTTTCTTTCTCTTTAGGATTATTAATAACTCCAATAGGACTAATTTATACAGATATTGCGAAAATAATTAATACAGGAATATCATTTTTGATGTATCTAACACCTGTAGTATATGCAATGCCTAAAGGAGGTTTTTTTGGACTCTTATTTAAACTGAATCCTCTAACTTATTTAATTAATGATACAAGAAATTCGATTACCAATCAGCCTATCGAATCAATGTTTCTAAATTTATTAATACTTATCATTAGTATATTCATAAGTTTAATAGGATTAGTTGTTTTCAGAAAATCAATGCCAATCATTATCGAAAAAATATCTGGATAATATGGAAAAAGAAATATTAGTAGAAGTTCAAAATGTATCAAAGAAATTTTCTTTAGATCTCAAAACTTCTTTAAAGTATGGAGCAACAGATATTATTCGAAGTAGTTTTGGATTAAAATCTTCAAAAGAACTTCGCAAAGGAGAATTTTGGGCAGTACAAGATATAAGTTTTAAACTAAGAAGAGGAGAATGTATTGGTTTGATTGGTCATAATGGAGCTGGGAAAAGTACGCTGTTAAAAGTTTTGAACGGACTTTATACGCCTGATAAAGGACAAATTGTAATGCGTGGTAAAATAGGTGCGCTTATTGAATTAGGTGCTGGTTTTAACCCTATTTTAACGGGACGTGAGAATATTTACAATAATGCAGCAATTTTAGGATTTACAAAAGAAGAAGTAAATCAAAAAATACAATCTATTATAGATTTCTCTGAAATAGAAAAATTTATAGATATGCCTGTTCAAAATTATTCATCAGGAATGAAAGTTCGCTTAGGATTTGCTGTAGCAGCACATTTAGAACCAGATGTTTTAATTATTGATGAGGTATTGGCAGTAGGTGATTTAGGATTTGTTATCAAATGTTTTAGTAAGATTGATGAATTATTACCTAATACTGCAATCATATTTGTATCACATACAATGAATATGATTTCTAGAATATGTACAGAAATAATATTAATGAATCATGGTGTTGCTCAATATCAAGGAAAAGATATTGGTAAAGGAATTCAAGAATATTATAATTTATTTTCAGTAGAACAGTCCTCTAAAGTATTTGATAATGGGTATTTTAAATTATTAGATAAAAGAATTATTATACCAAATGATGTTGTTGAAAGAGGCGTAAGTTTTACAATAGTTTTGAGGTTTAAAGTTTTACAAAATAATGTGATAAATTATCCTCATTTATATATGTTGATAAAAAATAAGGAGCAAATTCAAGTAGCAGGAGTATTTGTAAATGAGCAAAAGAAGATTAAAAACAAAATTATTGAATATTCATTAATTATAAAAAATCCACTATTAACATTAGGTAGATATAATATAGATTTTGGGATTAATGATTTCGATACTAATCTACCTTATTTAAGAATTAATAATATATTAGAATTTTTAGTTAAAGGAGAGAAGGAGTCTTGGGTTTCGATTGAATTTGAATCAGAAAATATATTAACTTAAACTTAGTAAACGATTTTATGAAAAACTACATAAGTAAATTGATAAAATTCAAATCATTTAATTCTAAATTAGGATTGAATTTTAAGGATTATTATCATATGTCCAAATATTCTAGTGATACTTATTTAAAAGGTAACGTTAATCTATTTAATAAAAATATTTTATTCAGTAATCCTTTTTGGTTATTACATAGTTTAGAAGAGATATTTGTCGATGAAGTATATCTGTTTGAAAAATCTGATAATGAGGTTTTAATTTTAGACTGTGGAGCAAATATTGGGTTAAGTATGATTTATTTAAAGAAACTTTTTAAAAATGCAAAATTTATAGCATTTGAACCTGATAAGAAGATTTTTCAACAATTAGAGACAAATATCAAAACCTTTGAAATAAATCAAGATGTTGAGTTAATTAATGCAGCAGTGTGGATAAATGCAGATGATTTGACTTTTTTTTCAGAAGGAAGTTTGGGGGGTAAAATTATTAATCAAGATGACCATCATCCAAATAATACTGTTGTAAAAGCAGTTAGACTTAAAGATTATATTATAAATAAACCTGTGTTTTTTCTTAAAATAGATATAGAAGGAGCAGAATATACAGTCTTAAAAGATATTAAAGATGACTTAAAAAATGTAGAAAATCTTTTTATTGAATTTCATAATACAATTGATGAAAAAGATACATTATCAGAGATTTTATTATGGGTATCTGAGGCTGGGTTTAAATACTATATAAAAGAGGCATGGGATAATATGCCGCATCCATTTACACAAGTTAATATTGGTGGTGGTTTTCACATGCAGTTAAATATTTTTTGTTTTAGAGAAAAATGATTAGACCAGTAGCTATATATTTGCCACAATTTCACCCTTTCGATGAAAATGATGTTTGGTGGGGTAAAGGATTTACTGAATGGACTAATGTTACAAATGCCAACCCATATTTTAAAGGACATTACCAACCGCAACTTCCAAGTGACTTAGGTTTTTATGATTTAAGATTAAAGGAGGCAAGACTTGAGCAAATAAAATTAGCAAAAGAATATGGTATACACGGTTTTTGTTATTATTATTATTGGTTCAATGGGAAAAGGTTAATGAATGAACCATTAGATAGAATGCTATCTAATAAAGAAGAAGATTTCCCTTTTATGTATTGTTGGGCAAATGAAAATTGGACGAGAAGATGGGATGGATTAGATCAAGAAGTTCTTATTAAACAAAACTATTCAGATGAAGATGATCTCAACCATATTAGATATTTATGTGAAAATGTTTTTTCTGATAATCGCTATATAAAAGTTGATAACAAACCATTTTTTGTTATTTATAGACCAGCGTTACTTCCTGATATCAAAAGAACCGTTCAAAAATGGAGGAATATTGCACTTCAGGAATATGGAATTGAGTTGTATATAGGATATATGACTAACTTTAGTTATTCAGATGACGATAACATTTTTGATGCGGTAATTAATTTTGAACCTGATTTTTCTAATATGCCTACCAGAAAAGTCCATTCAAAATTAGATTTATTTAAAGGTAAATATTTTAATAAAAAATTACCTTTAAATGATCATTATGTCTATGATTATTCTGAATATATCATTAAAGCTAAAAAGAAACTAAAAATTAATAATACTACTTTTCCATCTATTACTCCAAGTTGGGATAATAGTGCAAGAAGAAAAATTGGAGCAACTATAATTGATAATTCTGCACCGGAATTATATGGAAATTGGTTGAAGTATATTATTGAAGAGTATAAAAAAGTTGATACAAAAAATAAATATATTTTTATTAATGCTTGGAATGAGTGGGCAGAAGGAAATCATTTAGAGCCTTGCCAAAAATGGGGAAGAAAATATTTAGAAGAAACAAAAAAAGCATTTGAAAATCAATAATGCCAAAAGTATCTGTCATCATACCAAATTACAACCATGAATCTTATCTAAAAGAAAGAATAGATTCTGTTTTGGGACAAAGTTACCAAGATTATGAAGTCATAATTTTAGATGATTGTTCTACAGATAATAGTCATGAGGTCATAGAACTATATAGACATCACCCAAAAATTTCTCATATAGTTTATAATAAAGTTAATTCTGGTTCTACATTTATACAATGGCAAAAAGGAATAGAGTTAGCAAAAGGAGAATGGATTTGGTTAGCAGAAAGTGATGATGTAGCACAACCTTTTTTTTTAGAAAAACTATGTGCTACAATAGAAAATTGTAAAGATGTTGTTTTAGCATATTCGGCGTCAAATCTTATTGATGAAAACTCTAATAAAATAGGAAAATTAGATTGGGGATATATAGGAGCAAGAAATTGGGAAAATAATTATTGCGAAAATGGACAAATAGAAATAGAAAATTATTTATTTCATAGAAATACTTTACCAAATGCCAGTGGGATAATTTTTAAGAAAAATAAAATACAAGATGAAACATATAAGATTGTTTCAAGTATGAAGTATGCTGGTGATTGGTATTTTTGGGTAAAATTATTAGAAAAAGGAAAATTGTCCTTTATTTCTGAACAATTGAATAATTTTAGACAACATCAACAAACTACAAGAACAGCCAAAAGTACTAAAGAGGAAATAAGAAGATTTAAAGAATATTTTATTGTTTTAAACTATATTCATAAAACGTATAATATAAACTGGAAAATTTCTTCTCATCAATGGATATTAGATAGTTTTATGGCAAAGTATAGGTTAAATCAAATTTTCAGAAAACCTGAATTATTAAAAAACTTTCCAACTACTTACAAGTATTATCTTTTAAAAAAACTAATATCAAAACGTATTAATTAACAATGGCAATTAAAGCATTTACAATTATTAGTGAAAACTATTTACCTCAAGCTAAAACTTTAGCTGATAATTTTATTCAATTACACCCTGATATAGAGTTCTATATTTGTCTTTTTGGAGAAAATACGAATGATGAGTTTCATAAAATCAAGTCTGATTTGTTCTCAGGATATAACTATATTTTATCAAATGAGCTGAATCAAGGCGATTATGCAGTAATGAGAAATCAATATGATAATTTCTCAATGGCTTGTGCATTGAAACCCTATTTTGCTGAATTAATTTTAGAAAAAGATAAACCAAATGGATTGATTTATTTAGATGCAGACTTGTATTTTTTCACACCTTTGACAGATGTTCAAACATTATTAAATAACAAAGAACAACGATCATCTATTATATTAACACCTCATAATGTTTCGATTAAAGAATTTAATCAAGAAATCGAACGAAATATTTCCTTCTTAACATACGGTACATTTAATGCAGGTTTTTTTGCAATAAAAAATAATCAGTATTCCAAACAATTTATTGATTGGTGGAAACGAATGTTAAACGAACATTGTATCGTCGATTTACAAAACGGCTTATATTGTGATCAAACATGGTTAAATCTTGTTCCAACATTATTCACTAATAGTCTACACATATTAAAGCATTTGGGTTATAATGCAGCTTATTGGAATATTGATGCTGAAAGAAAAATATCAATTAATCCACAGAATAAATATATCGTCAATAATAAAGATTTTTTAGTTTTTTATCACTTTGCAAGATTCAGATATTTTGACACTGAAAATATCATACCTAATGTTAATTTTAGTCAAGTTCTCAATGGAAACATTATTCAAGATTTATATATTCAATATAGAGAATTATTAAAAATAAATAGTTTTGAAACCTTTCAAAGAGATATTGATACTATTCAAGAAAGTAAAGTAGAAAAAGAGTCTAAAATAATTCAGTTGAAAAATAAAATCAAATGGAAGATTATAAGAATAATACAAAAGATGTAGAAAATGTAATGTTTTCTATTTTAATTGCTCACTACAATAATTATAATTTTTTTATTAACTGTTATGAAAGTATATTAAATCAAACTTTTCAAACTTTTGAAGTCATTATTCTTGATGATTTCTCTGAAAAAGTCCAGTACAATTCAATTCTTGAATTAGTTAAAAATGATAAAAGATTTAAAATTTATCGTAATGAATCTAATAAAGGAGTTGGCTACACAAAACGAAAATTAGCTGAATTAGCTAATGGCGAGATTTGTGGATTTCTAGACCCAGATGATACAATAGAATCAAATGCCATTGAAGTGATGGTGTCACATCATGAAAATAATCCAAATGCATCAATAATCAACTCGAATTTAAATTTTTGTAATGAAAAACTTGTAAAAATAAGTTCAACTAATATTGAACAAATTCATCAAAAAAATGAATTCTTTTTTAATTTTAGAGGAAGCATTAGCCATTTTGCTACATTCAAGAAAAAATTTTATAACAAGACAACAGGAATTGATCCATATTTTAGAATAGCTGAAGATCAAGATTTATATTTAAAATTGTATGAAGTAGGAGAAAGTAAACAACTAGATGACGTTTTATATAACTATAGAGTTAACCCTGCAAGTTTAACAAATTCCTCAAAACAAGAAATTTCAACTTATTGGCATTGGGTAGCAGCAATAAAAGCAGCGGAAAGAAGAAATGTAAATATTGAAAATTTATTTGTTGATAAATTTGTCAATAGGAAAGATTATAACAATATTTCAATTAAATTGGATTTATTAAAAAAATCAAGATTACTTAAGCTGTTGAATAAATTAGGATTATTTAAAGCATATAATTATTTATAAGAATAAATCACTTATTCCTCTATTGTCTTTCATTTTATTTATTATGTATAGATAAGTCTGTTCATTGCATAATTAAGGGCGTTTATTCATCGTCATCATGATCTAATGGAATTTGATAAAGCTGCAGTAAATCTAAGTATAAAAACAGGCGAATGTAGTAGTATCTTCCACCTATCTTAATGTATTGTAAAAGTCCTTTTTTACGGTAATCGAAGAGGCTTCTTTTCGAAATTTTCAGTATTTTCATTACTTCTTCATCACTTAAAATATCATCATCGGTAAAGATGAGTTGATCTATATTTTTTCGGATCAATTTTTTTGTGGTTTTTCGTAGCGCATACAAATAATGTTGTGAATAAGTAGAATTTTTCATTTTTTTAAGTTTTAGATTATTGAATATTTATTCGGACATTTTTTATTTTTTTTAAATTTATGTAGTTAAGGTAGTGATAATCAATGAGTATTCAAAATGTAATATACTTATTTTGGTTATATTCAAAATCAGCATTGATGTTATCATCGTATCAATGCTGATTTGAAGAAAGCTTTAGGTTGTTAAAGAACCTGCATAAAACGTATTGGAAACATCTTTGTTGTCTTCTGATCTAAAAGAGAACCAAAGGTGTACAGTATTTCCACTTGCCATAGGGGGGATGAATGCAGTGTAAGTTTCGTTATTGCGTGTTGCTACATTTTCTAAGAAGATGGTATTTTGTTGATCTTCTATTCCAATTAGCACTTGTAGCCAATCATTTTCACGTTCAGTAATTGATCCAGCGTTGTTTTGCCAATTGATTTCTAAAGAATCTGTAGATGGCATATTAAATGTAACGCCAATAATACCTAATAGGTTTCCTCTTGCAAAACTTATTGCTGGATAATTGATGTTGAAACTTTGGTTCGCATGATTAATTACAAAATTTTCGAGTAGATTGGTCATTGCCAAATTGTAGCAAGATGTCATACCAACTCTTCTGCCAAAATGATTACATGCAAACGAACGATATGAGGCCATAAATTCTGCACATTTTTTCATACGTTGTTGAATCATCTGCTGTTTTAGAGAAGGTTTTTTGCTTCTTTTTCGAGGTCTAATTTTAGAAATTTCATTTCCAAAAACATTGGCTACTACGATACGCCCTGTGCGTCCTGATGTGCCTGATAATAATGAATCATTTACTTTTCCCATAATGGTGAATTTTTTGTTAATGTCTCAAAGTTGCTTTAACTTTTGATTGTAAGCTAATCTGCTTCCGAAATTTGCCTAGTTTTGCATCATTTTGCCTATTGTCGTGTTTTTTATAGTAATTAAAAGTCTTTTCTATATGGTTTCTAAGCTTGTTGTATATCCATTTTATATCCACTGTATATCCACTGAAAGTCTTTTCTATAGTTTTTGAGCATGAATAATTATCTGATAATGAATATTGATTATATTTGTACCTAACAATTTACCTAAATGAACCAACCACTTATATCCGTTATTGTTCCATGCTACAATCAAGCACAATATATGGACGAATGTCTGCAATCAGTCTTAGATCAAACCTATCAAAATTGGGAATGTATTATTGTAAATGACGGCTCACCAGACAATACAGAAGAAGTTGCTAGAAGATGGTTAAATAAAGATTCTCGATTCAGACACTTTTATAAAGATAATGGAGGAGCAGGTTCAGCAAGGAATCTAGGATTAAAAAAATCGAATGGAACATGGATTCAATTTCTTGATGGAGATGATTTTATAAATAAAGATAAGTTGTCTTTAGTTGAAAAAGTAGAGCTTAAGATTAATTTTATTTATACAGATTTTAATTTGTATAGTAATGGTGAAATTTTGCCTCCATTTTGTGATTTGTCAAGGTATCAATTAACTATTTCAAATTTAATTACCTATTGGGACAATGGATTTAATATTCCTATTCATTGTCCAATAATAAAACGTGAATTAATTGGTGATTTACGTTTTATAGATGAATTTAAATTACATGAAGATTGGTTGTTTTGGATAATGTTATTTAATGATAAAGATGTTAATGTGAAATTCGATAATAACGCTTATGCTTTTTATAGAGATCCTACATTGAATACTACAAAAGATCAAAATAAACTTGAATTAAATTCAAATAAAGTCTATAATTATGCATACAATACTGTTCTTAATTCTGAAAATAAAGCTATTTTATTTGCTTCAATTGTTTCAAAATATACAATCTCCAGAAGTCAATTATTTATAAATATTAAAGAACTAGATAAATTAAGAAATAATAAATATTTTAGAATGAGGAGGTTTTTATATAAAATATTAAAATTTTAATATAGAATTATGCTAAAAGTATCTGTAATTATCCCAAATTATAATCATTCTTCTTACCTTAAAGAGCGTATAGATTCAGTGTTAAATCAAACTTTTCAAGATTTTGAAGTTATTATTTTGGATGATTGTTCAACTGATAATAGTAAAGAAATTATTGAAGCATATAGAAATCATCCTAAAATTTCTCATATAGTTTATAATGAGAAAAATTCAGGTTCTACTTTCAAACAATGGAAAAAAGGAATAGAATTGTCAAAAGGAGAATGGATTTGGATAGCAGAAAGTGATGATTGGTGTAATTCATTATTTTTAGAAACTTTAATAAGTGATACCGATGATAATCTATCAGTCATATATTGTCAAAGCGTTACTTATTTGCCTAATAATTTACAATTAATTAGACACGATTTACATCCATATGTAATAGATATTGATTCAGATAAATTTATTAATGAATATCTATTAAAAGGAAATGTAATATATAATGCTAGTATGGCTATTTTTAAAAAATCAAAATTTTTAAAAATTACATCAGATGAATATACTAAATATAAATTTTGTGGAGATTGGATTTTTTGGTCAGAATTAGCGTTTTTGGGAAAAGTTAGGAGATATAATCGTTTATTAAATAATTTTAGAAAAACAGATGATAACAACGTAACTTCAAGAACAGTTAAATTGGGAAATAATTATATTGAAGATGTTAATGCTTTACATTATTTTAAAAATAAATATAATTGTAACCATGTAATTTATATAAAAGAACTTAAAAAATATTATTTTAAATCTAAAGAAATAAATTTAGAAAATCCTATTAAAAATAAAATTAAGGATAATTTTATTGAGATATTGGGTAACAAAAAAATTCTATTTTGGGATTTAAAGTATTTTAAAAATAAATTAATTACTAATATTTATAAAAAAATTAAAGAAAATGTTTGATTTATCAATAATTATAGCAAATTATAATAATGGACATTTCTTTAATGACTGTTATAAAAGTTTAATTAATCAAACTCATAAAGATTTTGAAGTAATTATAATTGATGATTGTTCGACAGACAATTCAATTCAAGTAATAGAAGAATTGGTTAAAGGGGATTCAAGATTTAAGCTTTACAAGAATGAAATAAATTTAGGATATCAAAAAACACTTATAAAGGCAATAGATTTATGTACAACAAATCTTTTTGGAAGATTGGATCCTGATGATGCATTAATTAATACTGCAATTGAAAAAAGTATAGATGCACATATAAAAAATCCATCATGTGGTTTGGTGTATTCTAACACAATTCATTGCGACCATATGTTAAAACCTTTAGAGGTAATTAAGGGTAAGCAAATTACCGATTTAATATTTTTAAATGGTGAAATTTCACATTTTGCAACGTTCAAAAAAAATATTATTTAGAAACAGATGGTATTGATATTCATAATAAAAGAGCGGAAGATCAAGATATTTATATGAAAATGTGTGAAGTATCTCAAGTGTTTTATCTTGATGAAGATTTATACTTATATAGAATTCATAATAATGGTGCATCAACAAATAAAAATAGAAATAAAGCTTTGTTTTGGTATTGGGTAGCCATTATTAAAGCTGCTGAAAGGAGAAATATAAATGTAGAAGATGATTTTATAAGCAATTATGTGAGAATGTACAAATATCAAGATTTATATAATAAGTATAATAAATTATTAAATAATCGTTGGATAAAATTGGGTTTTAAATTGGGCTTAATTAAAAAATATAAATAAAATGAATACACCCTTTTTTTCTATAATTATACCTGTATATAATGTAGAAAAATATATTTATAGATGCGTAGAGAGTGTACTTAACCAATCTTTTTTAGATTTTGAAGTCATAATTGTAGATGATGATTCTCCAGATTATTCTATTAAAATTATTAATGAAAATTTTAGTGATAATCGTATTAAAATTATTTCTAAAAATAATGGAGGATTAAGTGATGCTAGAAATTTTGGCTTAGAGCATGCTTGTGGTGTGTATGTGTGGTTTATTGATAGTGATGATTATATTACAATAAATGCTTTAGAAAAGATATATAGTACTCTGAAATTAAATATCAATATAGATATAATAACTTTCAATATGAAAGTTTGTTTTGAAAATAAAAATAGAGAAACATATGTACTAGAAAATGCACCAGAGAATACAGAATTAATGAGTTCATATAACTATATACAAAAATATAATATATTTCCTTATAATGCGACATTACAATGTTATAAAAGATCATTTTTAATAACTAAAAATTATAAATTTACTAAAGGTATTTATTTTNNACTTAGATATTTATAAAGAAGGCGCCTCTATTATAGGCATAAAAGAAGTTTTATATACATATTATAGGAGAGAGGATTCAATAACTTCAATGAGAATAAACGAAAATCATTTGATTTCTCAAATGAAGGTTTTAAAAAAAGTATATAACTTTTATATTCAAAATGATACACCTAAAAAATATTTCAAAGAACGACTAATAATTGAATACAATAGAATAAAAGCTCTTTATAATAATAATTTTTTAGATATAGATTATGGAATTATAAAGAATATTGAAATTCCTTCAGATAATAATAAGAGTATAGCTAATAAATTAGAAAGGTTATTTTTTTACTATTTTCCACTTTTTGTATTAAAATATCAAGTGTTATTTAGAAAAATGAATACGCTTGAAAATATATTATTTAAGAAATAATAATGAAAACTATTTATAGATACTTAGTTAATTTTATTTGTCTATTTTATTCTAATAATATTCGCCGTAAAAAGCGAAAAGAATTTTTACAAATTCCTTCTATTCTTAGAAAAGATTTTAAGACAAAAAAAAATATTAAAAAAATTATTAATTCCGAGGTAGCTGAAAAGTCTATTCTTATTGTAGAGCCTAATCCTTATCATTTTGAAATACAACCAGGTTATTGTAAATATTTTCAAGATTTAGGCTATGAGGTTGATGTTATAGCGCAACCAAATTTAAGAGAAGATTTTGCATATCAATATTATCCAAAAGTACCAAAGATTTATTATTTATCTCTGAAGTATCAGAAAAAAGCATTGAAACTATCAAAAATTAAAAATTATGATTTTGTCTTTTTTGCTACTTCTGTAATATCTTCTGATAACCTTAGGACGTCTTATGTCAATTGGCTTGGATTTGAACCGCAAGCAAAACATGGAATTTTTATGGTAGAACATAATGTAATCCCTTTTGTAAAAGACTATGGTCATGAAAAATACATAGAACAAAATAGAAGTTTTACATTGGCTGGTCAATACAATATTCCTATGCTAAATCCTCATTATTTTGGAAATATTAAACCAACTACACTATCGGGGAATAATATTTTTGTAGCAATTGTTAATGAAAATCAAAATATAGAACTATTATTTAATGCATGTAAGAATTTGATTAATCAAAATATTACGAATTTTAGTGTAATTATCGCTGGAAGATCTGTGGTTGATGAAATACCAGATAATTTACAAAATTATATCAGTAGGACAGGAATCATTAATTTTACAAAACTATGGGAAATTTATAATAATGCTGATTTTATTATTCCAATGTTAAATCCTGAAATAGACAATCAGTTAAGATTTAAAGATGGTTCAGTTACTGGAAGCTGGCAAATTATACTAGGTTTTTCGAAACCAGCTATAATTCATAAAGACTTTTCAAATTTTTATAGATTAAACAAAAATAATGCTTTGATATTTGAATCTAATTCTGAACTTTCAGTAATAATGAACAAAGCAATTAATATTAACTCATACAAATACAAATCGTTACAGAGTAATATAAAGGAATTATCTGATATTATTTATAATGAATCTATAAATAATCTTAAATTAAGTATCGATAATATAAGAAATAACTATCCTAAATGATCCCAAAAATAATCCATTACTGTTGGTTTGGAGGTAATCCAAAGCCAGAATCTTTTTATATCTGTCTTGATAGTTGGAAGAAAATCTTACCCGATTATGAAATAATTGAGTGGAACGAAACCAATTTCGATATCAATTGTTGTGAATATGTAAAGTTAGCTGCTGAATCAAAGAAATGGGCATTTGTTTCTGATTATGCCCGTGCATTAGCTTTGTATGAAATGGGAGGGATTTATATGGATATTGATGTAGAAGTCAAGTTTTCATTAGACGAATTTTTAGTTCATCGCGCATTTTCAGGGTTTGAAATCAAAGGTTCGCCTTTTACAGCATTATGGGCTACAGAAAAAGGACATCCATGGGCTAAACGTGTAATAGATTTTTACAATGAAAAAACAAGTTTTGATTTAACAACTAATACTGTGTTTGTATCAGATTTGTTAGTAAAAGAATATGGCATTGATCCAAATCGAGATGAATTACAAGAAGGTAAAGATGGAATCGTAATTTATCCTTCTACCTATTTTTGTTTGGATTTACCTAAGAATTATGCATCTCATCATTTTGTAGGAACTTGGCATGATAGAGATTATCCAAACCCTTTCAAAGATTATGTCCATGCGTACTATAAAACTAGAGTTTTTTCAGAAATAGAGAATGGGAAAAAGGAAGTACATAATGTAATTTTTAATCATAAAATGATTGAGGTTGATAAAGTATTAAATCAAATACCTTTTAGAATGATCGTTAGGTATGTATTAAATAATCTTTTTAGTAAACGATAATGATTGCAATAATTTACGGCACAAGACCAGAGTTTCTAAAAGTTTATCCATTAATATTAGAAGCCCAGAAACGAAAAATTGACTTTATTACAATTAATACAGGTCAGCATACATCTATGCTAACAGAGATGGAAGATTTGTTTAATTTTAAGGCAAATTATAATCTAAAAGTTCAATCTAGTGAATTTTCAAATTCAAACCTTTTAGCTAAATTAATTAATGATATAGCAGAAGTAGTAAAAGAGGAATCTATTGAAAAAATTATAGCACAAGGAGATACTTTTACTGTTTTAGCATCGTCTGTAGTTGCATTTGTAGAGAAAAGGAAATTTTACCATATAGAAGCTGGACTGAGAACTGATGATATACACTTCCCGTTTCCAGAAGAATATAATCGACGAGTAGTTTCATTAACATCGGATCTTAATTTCGCTCCAACAAGTTTAGCAGCTAATAATTTATTGGCAGAGAACATTAACGAATCTAAAGTTGTAATAACAGGAAATACAATTATTGATTTGTTACACTATGTTTTAGACAAAGAAAATGTCAATTTAGAGTATGGTAATGATGTTTTTATAACAGCCCATAGAAGAGAAAACATAGGAGAGAATATGTATTCGATTTGTAGTGCAATTAGAGAATTAGCGGAAGAAAACCCTGAAATAATTTTTCATTGGAGTCTTCACCCAAATCCAAATACTAGGAAATTTATTTTTGAAGCTTTTAAAGAGATCCCAGACAATATTAATTTTATAGAACCTCTAAATTATATTGATGCTGTAAAACTTATGGCAAAATCAAGATTATTAATCTCAGACTCAGGAGGAATACAAGAGGAAGCCCCAACTTTACAAAAAAGAATCATTATTCTTAGAGACGAAACCGAACGACCAGAAGTATTAGATTGTGGTTGTGGTATATTAGTGGGAGCTGATAAGGATAAAATAAAGAAAGAGTTTTACAAAGAATTAAATAGAAGTTCTAATACTTTTATTAATCCTTTTGGGAATGGTTGTGCTTCTCAATTAATATTTGATAGGATATGATTGTTGGAAAAGGATTGATCGCAAATTTATTTACAGAAGTAGATTTGGATGAGGTTGTTTTCTTTGCTTCAGGCGTTTCTAATTCTTCTGAAACTAGAAAGGGTGAATTTTTACGTGAACAAAATTTAGTTGAGGATACATTAGCAAATAATCCTGAAAAGTTGTTTGTTTATTTTAGTACATGCTCTATATACGACTCTTCAAAATACAATTCTTTGTACGTTTTACATAAATTGCATATCGAGGAAATCATCAAACAAAAAGCAAAACATTTTCTTATTTTAAGAGTTAGTAACGCTGTTGGAAGAGGAGGAAATCCTAATTTGCTAATGAATTATATATCTCGTCAAATTTTGAATGACCAAGAATTAGTTGTTCATCAACAAGCAACACGGAATTTAATAGACGTAGAAGATGTAAAAAATATTACGATGAAATATATTGCTTCAAAAGATTGGAATAAGATCATCAATGTGGCATACACAGAGAATTTTAATATCCTAGAAATAATAGAGGTTTTTGAACAAATTCTATTTAAAAAAGCAAATAAAAATATTGAGAATAAAGGAGAACATTACTCAATAGATGTACATGAGTTGGATTATGTATTTGATTTGAGTGATAAAACTGATTATTTACATCAATTAATAGAAAAATATTATTAAATGAATTCTTCAAACAAATTAGCCATTGTTATACCTCTTTTTAAAAGAGATTTTTTTGAAGAGACACTTGACACTCTTTTCAACCAAACAGATAAAAGATTTAATCTTTATATTGGAAACGATGCAAGTCCTGAAAATTTTGATGATATTTTAGGAAAATACAAAAATAATTTCGATTTCAAATATCATTTTTTTGAAGAGAATCTTGGAGGAGAAGGTAAGTTAGTTGAACAATGGGAAAGATGTATTTCTCTTACACAAAATGAAGATTATATACAGATATTAGGTGATGATGATTATGTAAGCAACAATTTTGTTGAAACTTTTTATAAAATTCTTGATGAAAAAAAGAAGTTTGATTTGTTAAGATTCAAAATGCTAAAAGTTTCAGCAAAAAGTGAAATTTTACAAGAGTTTCCTCAGATTGAAAATCTCAATTCAACAGAGCATCTTCTGAATGATCTTAATCAAGTATATTGGATTTCAATTTCTGAAAATATTTTTTCGCGAAGTGTTTATAACCAACTTGGTATAAAAAAATATCCATTAGCATGGCGAAGTGATGCAATGTTAGTTTTTGAATTTGGAATGGAAAATATAGAAGTATCAAATAATGCGTTTGTAGCGATAAGAAGGAGCCAAATTCAATTAACAATGAATATAAGCCCAAAAGTATCAAAATTTAAGAAAATAGCAATGAGCTATTTTTACAATGATTTACTTGAAAAACATGAAGCAAGGTTCAAAAAAAAAGATAGAAAAAACTTGGTGAAAAAATTAGTGTATTATACAAGTAATATCAATTCAAGTCAAAAAGAAATATTAAGAAAAAACCTTAGTTTTTTTGAGATGATTCAATTTTATTTATTTAAAAAATGAAAGAAAAAATTTTATTATTAACAAGGAAAAAGCTCAAGATTTTTTATTACTTTTTTATAAAACTTAGAACTGTATACAGAGCTAATTATCATAAAATAGTCCCTTATGTTTATAATGATAATAAGTATAAAAATCATTTTCTAAATAATCAATTAGAAATAAAAAATCAGGAAAACTTTGTAGATAAAATTGATAGAGTTGTTTACTGTTTTTGGACAGGGAACAATGAAGTAACAAAAAATAGAGTAGAGAGCTTAGAGATTTTAAGAAATAATTTAGGAGTTGAAGTAAAGTTAATAACAATATTTAATTTAGATAATTATATTTTATCTGATTATCCTCTACATCCTGCTTATCAATATCTTTCTTTAGTTCATAAATCTGATTATTTGAGATGCTATTTTATGTATCATTACGGAGGGGGCTACAGTGATATTAAAAGAAATAATAGTAATTGGCAGCCTATATTTGAAAGCTTGGAAGCTGATCCTAGCAAAATGATTGCTGGTTATCCTGAGTTTGATCCTACGAAAATGGGAGGTAAAGATCTTAATAAAGAATTGAATAAAGATATATTTAAGTATTATAAATTATGTATTGGAAATTGTGGTTTTATATGTAAACCTTATTCACCTTATGTTGCAGAATGGTACCAAGAGTTGCATAAAAGATTAGATTACTATCATGAAGAATTAATAAAAAATCCAGGTATAGATAGAGGCTTTAATAAAGGGTATCCAATAGAATGGTTTGAAATTTTATCTAGAATAATGGTTCCTCTATCTTTAAAATATCATAACCAGATTATTTATGATAAAAGATTAATGCCTAATTTTGACGATTATTTATAATTCCATATTTATAAAAAATAGAATATTTTGAATAGATTCTTTGTCGTATAAAATCATTTAATTTTATACGGTCTCCACCTGTTATTTTAATTACAGGAGGTAGCTGAATGAAATTTCTAATTAATAAACTCGAGCAATAATCAACTCTATTTTTTGAAGAGTAATTAAAGAAAAGTCCATCATCTTCAGCGTTTATTAGATAATATGAATAGGCGTTATTAGAATACAATATTTTTTGGGCCGAAAGATGCATAGTAAAAGTTCGATCAAAAGGAGTGTTAATATTTTGTCTTATTTTTTCAAAGTCAGCATCTTTTTGATAATATTGTCTAGGATTTTGGCTGTAAAGAGCATTTAGAAATTCATTTAGCCAATTCTGTATAAATAAGGAATTTTTTGTTGAAGCCATAAACCAATTTTCTATCATGGGCATACTATTATCACTAATCATCATATTAGGGTTATAATATCCTACATATTCAATTTTATATTTTTGTTGTATTTCAATAATCCATTCTAATGATTTTGTTAATATAGTTGTTATATCAATCCAAATTCCACCAAATTTATTTAATAACATCAAACGTATTAAATCAGCTTTATGTTGAACACTAGGGAAATTAATATCTTTCGGAAAATCAGGTATGTATTCATAAAGATTAATCTCGTTTACGACAATATATTTAAAGTTTGAATTAATCTTACGATTTGATTCAACATAATTTATTATTTCAGAAGGAATATCGGTGTTGTTCCAATATGACCATATATACTTTTCAATATAATCATTAGTTTCTCCAATTTTTATTTTTTTCTTGTATAAAGAATTATGGCTGATTATTTTTTTATCACCAATATACTTTAATTTGATAAGGTTTATTTTATAAAAAAGTATCCATTGGATTGTTTTAAGTTTATCAATGTAATTACCCTTCATAACGCTTTTTAAAAATTTTAAATCCAATATTAGTAGGAAGATTTAATAACAAATTTTCCTTTTTTTGTTCTTTAGAAAAGTCTGAGCTTAAATAGTCTGAAAATGTAAGAGATGGAGCTTTCTTCATTCTATTATAGTTTATTTTATAATACTCCTCATCTTTTAACACCTTCCATTGCATTTGAATAATTAGTTTTTTAAAATTAACAATCCAACCTCGTATTAATTTTTTACGATTAGAATCAGAAGTATTTCTATACGATTTAACAATCCATTCTAATATTGTCTGATGATTTTCTGAGTTTCTCTTTGTTCGATTAAATATAACAGAATTAGCATGCAAATAATAATTGTAAGTAATATTATCTATAATCGATAATGAATTGATTTTTTCCATACAATGAAACATCCACAATTCATCTTGAGCATATAATCCTGGAATAAAATAAATTTTGTTTTGCTTAATGAAATCTAAATCAACCAATTTATTCCACGAAGAAACAGGGAAAAAACCTTTACAATAAGCTTCAAAAATTTCTGAGTTAGTTTCATAAACTTTCTTTTTTGATAAAGTAGGAAATCCAAAATCTTTAATAGATTGATCGAATGTATTAATCCATCTATTTTGAGAAATAACCATTTCTGTATTATTTATAAGAACATTTTCTACTAATTTCTCAATACAATCGACTATGATATCATCATCACTATCCAAAAAATAAATGTACTTACCTATAGATTCTTCAATTCCACGATTCCTAACAACAGATAGCCCTTGATTCGATTCTAAATGAATAATCTTAATAGTTAGATTTGGGTTTGATTCAGAAAATTTTTCAATTAGTTGAACACTGTTATCAGGTGTACAATCATTAACCAAAATAATTTCTAAATGTTGATATGTTTGGTTTTTTACTGATTCTAAGCATCTAATAATGTAGTTTTCGCATTTATAAACTGGAATATTGATACTAACTAAAGGAGTGTTCATCTGATAGGTTTTATGAAACAAATTTAATAAAAAGAGATGAATGTTTTTTTACAATTTAGTATTCTTGTAATAAAGTAGTTAATAGATGTAAAATTTGTAGATTTGTAAATCAAATCAAACTAAATTCTATGAATAATCAATATGATTATCTTATTATCGGAGCAGGAATTTTTGGAGCTGTTTCGGCTTATGAATTAACAAAGAAGGGCTATAAATGTCTTGTAATAGAGAAAAGAAGTCACATTGCTGGGAATTGTTTTACAGAAAATATAGAAGGAATTAATGTCCATAAATATGGCGCACATATTTTTCATACAAATGATAAATCGATTTGGGATTATGTGAATCAATTTGCAGAATTTAATCGATATACAAATTCGCCAATAGCAAATTATAAAGGAGAAATCTACAATCTACCGTTTAATATGAATACGTTCCATCAACTATGGAATGTAAAAACTCCTGATGAAGCAAGAGCAATTATTGCTCAACAAGCGAACGAATTTGGAGTTGAAAATCCATCAAATTTAGAAGAACAAGCAATTTCTTTAGTTGGGTTTGATATTTATAATAAATTAATTAAAGAGTATACAGAGAAACAATGGGGAACAGAAGCTACTAATTTACCAGCTTTTATTATAAAACGTTTACCAGTTCGTTTTACATACGATAACAATTATTTTAACGATAAATACCAAGGAATTCCGATTGGTGGCTATACTCAAATTTTTGAAAAATTATTAGAAGGAGTAGAAGTTCGGTTAGAAACTGATTATTTTCAAAATAGAGAAGATTGGAATAATATTGCTGAAAATATAATCTATACAGGTCCAATTGATGCCTTTTTTGATTATAAATTTGGACAATTGAATTATAGAAGTTTACGTTTTGAAAATGAAATACTTGATCAAGAAAATTATCAAGGAGTAGCAGTTGTGAATTATACTTCTCACGACGAAAAGTATACACGTATTATTGAACATAAGCACTTTGAGTACGGTACTCAACCAAACACCTATATCACCAAAGAATATTCTGATGATTGGAACTTGGACAAAGAGCCTTATTATCCTATCAATAATAAAGAAAATGATGCTATTTTCTCAGAGTATAAAACATTAAGTAAAGAATTATCAAATGTAATTTTTGGAGGTCGACTTGCTGAGTATAAATATTACGATATGCATCAAGTTTTTGGTTCTGCCTTGGTCAAAATGAAGAATATTCCTAATAAAAACTAAATCATGTCCGAAAATAAACCTGCGATTACCTTATTAATGTGTAATTACAATAATGCACATTATTTGAGAAAAGGAATAGAAAGTGTATTAGCTCAAACATTCGAAAATTTTGAGTTGTTAATTTTAGATGACTGTTCAACGGATGAATCTGTAGAAATTATTAAAGAATATGTTCCGAAAGATGAACGTATATCATTCTATCAACAGAAACAGAATGGTGGTTATGGACAAGCTATTTATGATGCAATTAATCTTGCAAAAGCAGATTATGTAGGTATTATTGATCCTGATGATGCGTTGGTGCCAGAAGCATTAGAAGTAATGTTATCTCGTTTACAAGAAAAACCAAATTTAGCTGGTTTATATTCTCAACATTGGATTTGTGATAAAGATCTTAATCCTGTAGAAGTTTGTAAAACAAGTACTAAAATTCCAAATGGAATTACTTATTTAGAATATGGAAAGTCTGCAATGACTCATTTTTTTGTGTTTAATAGATTGAAGTTTATCGAAAATGGTAACATTGACAGAACGATGAGAAATGCTTTAGATCAAGATTGGTATTATAAAGTAGAGGAAGTAGGTGAAGTAGATTTCGTAGAGCAACCACTTTATTTTTATCGTATCTCTCCGACTGGAATTTCTCAAGGATTTAAAAAAAGTTATATCACTTACCGCGATCATCATATCATAAAAGAGAGAGCGTTGGATCGTCGAAAAATTTATGGACAAAAAAGAAAGGAAATCTTAGGGAAATCTAGATCAGAAGTGATGTATAAAAAGTTTAATTATTTATTAAATGAAAAAAATCCTGCTTTTTTAATTCCATTGGCTGAATGTTTTTTTAGAAGTCCAGTTTCAACATTTCAAGCGATTATTTATAAATTGAAAAATTAATGGATATAATTATAAAGTCATATAATCGTCCATACTATTTGCATCGCTGTTTACAATCAATTAAAGAGAATGTCCTAGGAAACTATAAAGTAATCATTGTTGATGATGGTACTCCTCAGAAGTATTTAGATAAAATATCCTCTTTATACGAAGTAGAAATTTTTAAAACAGAAAATTACGAGAAAAAATCGTTTAACATCGGAAATAATTTGATAAACGACGGATTCAATATTCCTACTGAATCATGGAGAAAGGCTGTAGAAAATGCATCAGACTATTTTTTGATTACAGAAGATGATGTTTGGTTTACCAAAGAAATTAATTGTGATGAGTTAGTTGGTTATATGAAATTACATAATATTCATCTAACAAAACTTGGAATTTTAGGTATCTACTCAGATGATAATTATTCTGAAGTTTTATCTCTTTCTAATGAATTAGAAACAACTTACCCCTTAAAAACATTTACTTCTAATCAATTTATTATGAACTTATTTATGTTCAATAAATTCAAATTTTTTACGATTCTTTATAAATTAGGTTTAGTTGATAATCATACAAGAAGAAAATATTGGATTTTGAACTCTATTCTAATGGGAGTTTATAAAAAAGATTATTGGTTGTACATGTGGAAAGACTCTATTAATCACTTGGATGAAAAAATTCAACTGAAAAATGCTGCAGTATGGTTTGGAAAAAATAAGAAAAATAGAAACCTGGTCACTCGAACAAAAGATGAAAAAATGAAGACCACTTTTAAGTCATCTGCATCTGGACAATACCATGATTATAATATTAATTTATCAATAGATAAAGTAAACTCAATTCTAAACGAAGCTTGGTTAAATAAAGAGTTTGACGCCATGCAAAATTATCCAAAAGATTTTTCTGATGATTATATCAAATTTTTTTTAGATAAAGAAAATCATCCTGATGCACAATATGATGAATGGTTTAAATGGGCTGAAAATTTTCGCCAACAATACAGAAATTTAGGAGCAGAAGTCGATAATTAAAAATATAATACCATAAAAAAACCTCAACGTAGTTGAGGTTTTTTTCTATAAAGATTAATCTTATTCCTGAATTAAAAGTCGGAATCCTTCACCGTGAATATTCACGATTTCTACTGCTGGATCTTTCTTCAAATACTTACGTAATTTCGCAATATATACGTCCATAGAACGTGATGTAAAGTAATTATCATCGTGCCAAATACGTGTTAAGGCAATCTCACGAGGCATTAAATCATTTTTGTAAACTGCCAATAAACGTAATAATTCGTTTTCTTTTGGCGAAAGTTTTTGAGATTTACCATCGTAAATTAATTGTCTCAATTTTGCATTGAACGTAAACTTACCAATTTTGAAATCTTCTTGTTCAAATTTTTCTTCTTCGCCAGAATTACGTTGTAAAACAGCTTTTATTTTGTACAATAAAACTTCCGAATCAAATGGTTTTAAGACATAATCGTCTGCTCCAATTTTGTAACCATTCAAAACATCCTCGCGCATGTTTTTCGCTGTTAAAAATATAATTGGTTGTTCACTTTTTAGTTCTTTGATCTCTTTTCCTAATGTAAAACCATCTTTTTTAGGCATCATTACATCAAGGATGCATAGATCATAATCACTTTCTTTAAATTTGGCAAGACCATCCTCACCGTCGATTGCGTGCGTTACGTCAAAATCGTTTATAACCAAATAATCCTTTAATACACTTCCGAAGCTTGGATCATCTTCTACTAAAAGTAATCGTTGTTTATCACTCATTGATCTATGATTTTAGAGGAATTTTAATGAAAAAAGTACTTCCTTTTCCTGCTGAACTTTCTGCCCAAACTTGTCCGCCGTGAAGCTGAACGATTTTTTTGACATAAGCCAACCCAAGTCCATGACCTTTTACATTGTGTATATTTCCCGTTTCTTCTCTATAAAATTGTTCAAATATTTTTTTTAGAACGTTTTGCGACATACCCATTCCTTTATCAGAAATTTCAATTAAAAAATTGTTGTCTTTGTTGTATGTTTTTACTCTAATCTCCGGTGTGTTTGGAGAGTATTTTCGAGCATTATCCAATACATTAATAACGATATTCTCTAAATGGAACGGATCTCCTTTTACAAATGATTGTTCTGCATTGTATTCTTCAAATATTGTACCATTTCTTTCTTCTACAATAAATCTTATCGGCTCAACACTTTTTTGTACAATGCCATTCAAATTTACTTCCTGAAAATTCATATCCATTTGATTGCGATCAAGCTTCGACATTCGTAAGACCATCTCAACGTGAGCATTCATACGTTTGTTTTCTTGTTTGATCAAATCGGCATAATATTTCACCTTTTCGGGATCAGTAAATATTTTTTCGTTGCGCAATGCATCAGACGCAATATTAATGGTTGCAATAGGCGTTTTGAATTCGTGCGTCATATTATTGATGAAATCTGTCTTGATTTCTGAACTTTTGCGTTGCAATTGCATGTAATAAATTGACAAGGAGAAAACCGTAATAATAATCATGGTTAAGATAAATGTCAACGAAATAACTGGAACTGTTGGCGCAACAATGGCTAAATTTCGGTTAACAAAATTCGCTGCTAGATAATATTCGATATGGTCCTTTCTATCCAAAAATAGCGGAACCATAAACTCTATTTTATTGCGATCGAAATCTTTTGATTTGACATTTGTTTCTGTCGAATCTTTTTTCAAAACTGCCAAAATTGGCATTGCTTGATGAATTCCTCTGTTACGTAATTCATTTTTCAAAATCGAATCTAACATCGCATAATTCACACGTTTGTCGATTGGCGTAGAACCAGCATCCCAACGCGCAGCACTTTCCAACGTAAATGTTCCGTCTTGTAAAGCGTGCTCAAAATTCAGATTAAGATTCGGAATTCCTCTTGCAGAAGAATCTTTGTCTATTTTGAAAACGCGTTCTTGCGAATAAATATTTGCTTTCGTTAAGCTGTCATTGTATTTTCCAGATGATGGCAACATCGATTTTTCGACCACATAGCGCGTTACATAAGCGTACGTTACACCAAGCGAATCTTTGATGACTTGATTGGTTACAACTTGCGGTTTATCTTTATTTGATTTTAAATCAGATTGTATATTATTGAATTTCTTATAATAACGCTCTAATTCATTTTTATTTATTTTCTCAGTTGTATAATTCATCGCTTGGTACACATTGTTGTTAAAACTGTCTGTACCATTCTGAATTGTCAAGTTTAGCCAATAGAATTGAATAATTATCAATCCTATAAGCGCAACACTCATGATAACGATTAAGATTTTATAAAATCCTTTTTTCATTTATTTTTTATTGAATGATTAAAAATAGTTTAATCTTTTCTAATTTCTATCTTTTTGTTAAAATTTGGACGATTAAATCATTTTTTTGATTTTGATAAACGTTTGTTCCACTTCATTTTTCAAGTGAGCTAAATCTCCATTATTATCAATAATAAAATCTGATTTAGCGATTCGTTCTTCGTCCGAAATCTGATTGTTTATTCTTGCAAGAATTTCTTCTCGTGATAAACCATCTCTTTCTATAGTTCGTGCAATTCGCGTTTCTATATCGACCACTACACTTATCACAACATCGCAATCTTTGTAACTACCACTTTCTATTAAAATGGCAGCTTCTTTCATTACAATGTCCGATTTTTGAGCTTTTTTCCAATCTTCAAAATCTTGGAAAACTGCTGGATGAACAATTGAATTTAATAGCTTCAATTTTTCATTATTTTGAAAAACTTGTTTTGAAATAAATGGTTTATTCAAACCATTTTCATTGTACGCTTCTTCACCAAAAGTTGCAATAATTTTAACTTTTACTTCAGAGTTTTCATTCTGAATTGTTTTCGCTCTTGTGTCAGAATTATATACCGGAATACCTAATTCTTCGAAGAATTTTGCTGCTGTACTTTTGCCAGAGCCTATTCCGCCAGTAATTCCTGCTACAAAAGGTTGGTTGTTTTTCATGGTTTGAAGTTAAAAAAATGCCGAAGAATAATTCCTTCGGCAATCAGTTAAATATATGTTAACCTTAAACTTAGTTTTTTTCTTCAACTGCTTTTTCTGATTTCTCAGCTTTGTCAGTCGTTTTTGAATAACGTGCAGCAGTTAATTCGCGAGAAATTGCAGCCTTTTCAAATTTAATTTTTCCAGCTCCAGTTTCGATGATAACAGCGTCGTCATAAATTTCGTTGATTTTCCCGTGAATTCCAGAAGTTGTTACAACTTGATCACCACGTTTGATATCCGTTTGAAATTGTTTTTCTTGTTTCGCTTTCTTTTGTTGAGGACGAATCATGAAAAAGTACATAATTACGAACATCCCTCCGAACATCAAAAGCATAGACATTCCTCCGCCTTGTGCACCAGCTTGTAAAAAGATTGTTTGAATCATTTTTATATTTTATCGATTTAATACTTATTGTCCAAATGCTTGTTGCGCATTTTGATCATTTGCAGTAGCTCCAACAACGTTTGCAGAAATATCAAATTTCTCATGACCATTTGTTGTATTAGTTACTAAAGTTACTGTTTTTTGTTGCTTTCCGTTCATGTTTCCAGCTGTGTACACAACTTTGATAGAATCTGTAGCTCCTACTGCAATTGGAGTAGAAGGGAATTCAGGAACAGTACAACCACAAGTTGCAGACGCGTCGCGAATAACTAATGGAGATTTACCATCGTTTTTGAACTTGATATATGTTTCTACTTTATTGTTAGCTTTTACATCTCCAAAATCGTGATTCGCTTCTGCTAATGTTAAAACTGGAGCTGTAGCTGGATCTACAACATTTTCAGCTTGTTGAGCTGTTTCTTCTGCTGTAAAATTGTCGCTAGCTTTTTTCTCTCCACAAGAGCTGATTGCGAATGATAATGCAAATGCACCTAATATAAATAATTTACTTTTCATTTTTATAATTATTTGTCTTAGTCAAAATTAAGAAAAAATAGTGATTATAATAAACCTCTACCGTATTTTGGTAAATTATTATTGTCTTTTAACTCTTTTAATGTTTTATCTAAGATTCCGTTAACAAAAACACGCGATTTTTCTGTCGAATAACTTTTCGCTAATTCCACATATTCGTTGATTGTAACTTTTGCAGGAATGTTTGAGAAATATAAAAATTCTGTCAAAGCCATTTCCAAAATAATCAAATCGATTGTTGCAATACGATCTAATTCCCAGTTTTGAGCTTTTTCGTCAATGATTTTTCTAGTTTCTGCTTGGTGACGAATAGTTTTACGGAATAATTCTTCAGTAAATTTTTTGTCATCTAAATCTTTGTAAACTTTGAACAAAGAAATCAACGGAGAACTGTTTTGACGGAACGATTTTATCGTTGTATGCACCATCGCATTTGCAATATGTACATCGTCTGCCCACGTGATTTGAATTCCTTCTAAGTAATCGTGCAAATCTTCATACTCAGCAATAAACTCTACGAAAAAGTTCAAGATAAATTCTTTGTCTTCCTCAAAAGAATGTTTGTCACTGCTCATGTACGTTTTGTACAATTCGCTTTCTGTCAAATTTTTAAAGATATTGTTTGGATAAGAGTCATAAATATCCCAAAGTAAAAATTTGTTGTCAGTTGAATAACGAGTTAATTCAAGATTTTGTTCAATAATTTTGAATATTTTATTCTGAACAAATTTTAAATTTGGATTTAAATCTTCTTGGGTTGGAAAGTTTTTTGATTTTGCAAGTTCAATTTTATGCTCTGCAATGTCCTTTTGAACTTTGATCAAATTTAGGAGATAAATGTACAAATCGTAGATTTGATCGATACTTTTCATCATATTTTTCTCGACCGCTCTTTCTTCGCCTTCAGTTCCTAAACTATTGTAAGCATAGATATTCTGCATTACTTTTTCGCGTAGTTGTCTTCTTCCCAACATAATTTCAATGATATAACGTCTAATAAATTGATGCAAAGGTAAAAAAAAGAATGTAATTTTGTTTTGTGAAATCATTACAAAAGTTAAATAAATTTTTATGGAAGTATAAATGGAGAATATTTTTGGGCTTCATTTTTACGATTTGTGCCAATTGGGTGCAGGTTTATTCCGTTACATATATTAGAGAAGCAATCAATACAGTTGAAGAATTGCTACGAAATTTTAAGAAAGAAGGAACAGATAACCTCGATCTTTTGAAAGATGGTTTGATGTATGCAAGTTTGGCGTTTTTCTTTTTTAAAGTTTTGGGAGGAGTTTTGACGGTTGGTACTCGACAAATGATTATTGTGGCATCGCGTTATATTGAGTTCGATTTGAAAAATGTGATTTACGATAAATATCAAAAATTATCGTTGTCCTTTTACAAAAAACACAAAACGGGCGATTTGATGAATCGTATTACCGAAGATGTCGGATTGGTGCGTATGTATCTTGGACCTGGAATTATGTATCCGATTGATTTGGTATCGCGAGTTGTGATTATTGCGTATTTTATGTTGCAAATTGATCAACAATTAACGCTTTATACATTGGCTCCTTTGCCGATTTTATCATTGTTAATCTATAATGTTGCACGAAATATTAACAAGAAAAGTAAGCGAGTACAAGAACAACAATCTACGATTTCGTCATCTGTACAAGATACTTTTGCTGGAATTCGCGTGATAAAATCATTCAATTCAGAAGAATTTATAAAATCTAAATACGAAGTAGAAGCAGACGAATATCAGAAACGTGCGCTTAATTTAGCTCAAATTCAGGCAGCTTTTGGACCATTGATGGTTGTTGTAGTTGGAGTGAGTAATCTGGTGATTTTGTATTTGGGAGGAGTAAAATATATAGAAGGAACAATGGATATTGGTTCTATTGCTCAATTTTTCCTTTACCTAAATATGTTAATTTGGCCATTTACTTCCTTAGGTTGGATTACGATGGTTGTACAACGTGCAGAAGCATCAATGTCTCGTATCAACGAGTTTTTGAATGCAGAAACTGATGTAAAAGAAAAACAATTAGTGAATCACGAAGTAGAAGGAACAATCGAATTTAAAAATGTGACGTATATCTACGAAAACACTGGAATTAAAGCGTTGGATAATGTTTCGTTCAAAATTAATAAAGGTGAAACTTTAGCGATTCTTGGAAAAACAGGTTCAGGAAAATCGACAATTGCTTTGTTAGTTGCGCGTTCGTTGGAACCAACTTCTGGTGAAATTTTGATTGATGGTAAAAATATTCATGATATTAATGTAGAATCTATTCGAGAAGAAATTGGTTATGTACCGCAAGAAGCTTTCCTTTTCTCGGATTCGCTAACCAATAATATTTTGTTTGGTTCTGATGATACAGATGAGCAAACGGCCGAAATTTTTGCGAAAAAAGCGGTTGTTCATGACAATATTGATCGATTTAAAGAACGTTACGAAACAGTTGTTGGAGAACGTGGCGTGACGCTTTCTGGAGGTCAAAAACAACGTGTTTCTATAGCTCGTGCATTGGTAAATGATCCACAAATATTAATCTTTGATGATAGTTTATCAGCTGTAGACACCGAAACCGAAGAACAAATCTTAAATAATTTATCTTCTGAAATTAATGGTAAAACAACCATCATTATTACGCATCGTGTGTCTTCTGCAAAGCGCGCTGATCAGATTTTGGTTTTAGAAGATGGTCATGTTTTAGAAAATGGTTCCAACGGCGAATTATTAAATAAGCATGGTTATTATTATGAATTGTACAATAAACAACTGCTAGATTAAGTTTATTTATAGAGATTTAATAAAATAATAGAAAATAATTGTTTAAAATGTTGTTGTTTTCTTAATTTTTTTTAGATTTGTTAGGAAACATTTAACAATTAAACTCTATTTAGACTTATGAATGATTTTGAAAACCAAGAAAAGGTGGATGCAGAAGGAGTCTTTTCAAAGGTATTAAGGGCTGGAAGAAGAACTTATTTCTTCGATGTTCGCGAAACAAGAGCAGGGGATTATTACTTGACGATTACAGAAAGTAAAAAAAATACGCAGGACGATGGAAATGTGTATTACAAAAAACATAAAATCTACTTGTACAAAGAAGATTTTGAAAGTTTCAAAGATATGTTAGACGAAACGACGGATTTTGTTTTTGCACAAAAAGGACAAGAGGTAATTTCGGAAAGACATCAGAAAGATTTTGATCCAAAAAATAAAGTTGTGAGTAAAGAAGAAACGCAAGTTGAATCTTTTACCAATATCGATTTTGACGATATATAGACTTTACTAAATATGCGTAAAAAGAAACCTCCGCTCAAATTATTGAGCGGAGGTTTTTATTTATTTAATTTTTTATAAATCTCAAAAGAAAAATTTCTATAAAAATCTTCTGTTAAAAATTGATTAAGCCCATATTGTTCATAGATATTTTTATTCAAATCTAATGGCAAGCCTAATTGATGCCCATAATACAAATGAAAATCTTTTATTTTATTATTTTCAATCATATAATCAATATACTTATCAGTTTCATCGTATTTATTTGATTCTTCTTTTATTCGTATTAAATTCAAAACAGAATTTTCTTCATAAAATGTAATTTTAACTTCTGCTTTACTTTTTTTGAAATAATTTGTAGCTTCAATTTTTGAATTATATTTTTTGATTTTAGTCTGAATAGAATCATTGATAAATAATTCAAAAGAATCAACTAATTTGTCTTCATTTTTATCAATTAAACGTGAATTAATTTTAAGATTAGAAAATTCAGAATTTGCATTTGGTAAAACTGAACTCGATTTACAATTGAATGATATAGTAATTATTAATAATTGTAGAGTGGCATATATGTATTTCATTTTTGAATATGTTAATTGCTTCAAAAATAATCAATATTAGTAAAATTATTTAATTACAAAATGTCGAGCTGAATTTAATCTTGTGGGATTCTGAAATAAGTTTAGAATGACAATAAATCACAAAAAAAACTCTCAAAGAAATCCTTTGAGAGGTTTGATATATTGTAAATAAGTTAAATCTTAACCTACTAATTCTTCTACTTTATCAGCAGCATCTTTTAATGTGATAGCAGAGTGAACAGCGAAACCTGATTCATCAATCATTTTCTTAGCGATTTCTGCATTTGTTCCTTGTAAACGAACAATAATTGGCACATTAATTTCGTCACCCATATTGTTGTAAGCATCTAAGATACCTTGAGCAACACGATCACAACGTACAATACCACCAAAAATGTTGATTAAGATAGCTTTTACGTTTTTATCTTTTAAGATAATACGGAAACCTTTTTCTACACGTTCAGCATCAGCAGTACCACCAACGTCTAAGAAGTTTGCAGGATTACCACCAGATAATTTGATGATATCCATAGTTGCCATTGCCAAACCAGCTCCGTTAACCATACATCCTACGTTTCCGTCTAATTTTACGAAGTTTAATCCAGCTTCACCAGCTTCAACTTCTGTTGGATCTTCTTCTCTTGTATCACGTAAAGCAGCGATATCTGCATGACGGAATAATGAGTTATCATCGATAGATACTTTAGCATCTACAGCGATAATTTGATCGTCAGATGTTTTAAGAACTGGGTTAATCTCGAACATAGAAGCGTCAATCGCAACGTATGCATTATATAAAGCAGTGATAAATTTAACACCATCTTTGAAAGCGTTTCCTGATAAACCTAAGTTGAAAGCAACTTTACGCGCTTGGAAACCTTGGATTCCTACAGCTGGATCAATTTCTTCTGTAAAGATTTTGTCTGGCGTGTGCTCAGCAACTTCCTCGATATCCATTCCACCTTCAGTAGAATACATAATCATGTTTTTACCAGTAGCACGATCTAATAATACAGAAACATAGTATTCTTCAGTTTCAGATTCACCTGGATAATAAACATCCTCAGCAATTAAAACTTGATGAACTTTTTTACCTTCAGCCGAAGTTTGAGGTGTTACTAACTGCATTCCGATGATTTCGTTTGCTTTCTCTTTAACTTCGTCCAAGTTTTTAGCAAGCTTTACTCCACCACCTTTTCCACGACCACCTGCGTGTACTTGTGCTTTTACGACATGCCAACCTGTACCAGTTTGTTCTGTTAATTGTTTAGCAGCTTCTACAGCTTCTTCTGGTGTAGTAGCAACGATACCACGTTGTACTTTTACACCATATTTACTAAGAATTTCTTTTCCTTGATATTCGTGAAGATTCATTTTTTTTGATTTTTCAATTACAAAAATAAAAATATTGTTGATGTATTCTAAATTTTGCCATATTAATTTTATCAGCTTATGCTAAAAAAGTGGTTAATATTGTTTATTTAGAGGTTACAAGATACGAATATTAATGATTTAAAAAGTCAAAACAATTGTTATATAATTTTTAAATCGTACCAAGTACACTAAAAACTAGTTTAATTTAGATGTCTTTATTTTGAATTAAAAAAAACTTATTACTTATGATTTAAGACTTAGTACTTAATTTATATCTTTACCTCATGATAAAAGCAGAAAATATTGTTAAGAAATTTGGTGAATTAGAAGTGCTAAAAAATGTTTCTTTATCGATTGCAGAAAAAGAAATCGTTTCTATTGTTGGTGCTTCTGGAGCAGGAAAAACAACTTTGCTTCAAATTTTAGGAACATTAGAAAAAAGTTCTGAACCAAAGAAATATAATACTTCTATACAGATTGCGGGACAAGATATCACGAAATTAAACGATCGCGATTTATCTAAATTTCGTAACGAAAACATTGGATTCATTTTTCAGTTTCATCAATTGTTGCCAGAATTTAATGCAATAGAAAATATTTGTATTCCAGCTTTTATCAAGAAAACAAAAAAAGCAGAAGCCGAAAAGCGTGCAAAAGAGTTAATGTCTTATTTAGGACTTTCGCAGCGTTTGACGCATAAACCGAATCAACTTTCTGGAGGAGAACAACAACGTGTAGCAGTTGCTCGTGCACTAATCAATCAACCAAAAGTTGTTTTTGCTGATGAACCTTCTGGTAATTTAGATTCTAAAAATGCTGAAGAATTACACGAATTATTTTTCAATCTTCGAAACGAATTTGGGCAAACTTTTGTTATTGTGACGCATAATGAAGAATTAGCAAACATGACCGATCGAAAATTGGTGATGGCTGATGGAGTTTTTCAAACAGAAATGTAAATGAATCAAAAAGAGTTAAAGGATTTTTTAGACGAAAAAGTTCTTCAATATAATACATTAGACTTTATCGATTCTGATCCAGTACAGATTCCGCATAGATTTTCTGCGAAAGAAGATATTGAAATTGCAGGGTTTTTAGCAGCAACAATTGCGTGGGGAAATCGTAAAATGATTATCAATAATGCGAATAAAATGATGCAGTTAATGGGAAATTCACCTTACGATTTTGTGATGAATTTCTCTGAAAATCATTTAGAGAATTTGGATGGATTTGTTCACAGAACATTCAATAGTGAAGATTTGAAATTTTTCATGCAATCGCTTCGTAACATTTATCAAAATCATGGAGGGTTGGAACAAGTTTTTGCAAAACATCAAACTTCAAATTCGATGCAAGCATCAATTTCGAATTTCAAACAAACTTTTTTCGAGATAGAGCATCCAACTCGAACAACTAAACATATTTCAGATCCGCTGAATAATTCAGCTGCAAAGCGTATCAATATGTACTTACGTTGGATGATTCGTGATGACAAACAAGGCGTAGATTTAGGAATTTGGAAATCCATACCAACTTCTATTCTTTCGTGTCCTTTGGATGTACATTCGGGAAATGTTGCACGAAAATTAAATATTCTGACTCGAAAACAAAATGATGCAAAAGCATTAAAAGAACTGGATACAAAATTGCGAGAAATGGATGCAAATGATCCTGTGAAATATGATTTTGCTTTATTTGGTTTGGGTGTTTTCGAAGGGTTTTAACTGAACTGAAAATAATTTTATTTAGAAAAATTAGAATTAAATTCGCTAAAAATAAGTTTGTATGAAAGATTTGAATGGAATAAAATATATCGAACGTTTACCTGTTGTTTCGACTGAAAAAACGCCTCTTTTTGTGCTGATACATGGTTATGGAAGCAACGAAGAAGATTTGTTTTCGTTTGCACAAGATTTGCCGCAGAATGCGCATATTGTAAGTGTGCGTGCGTTGCATGATATTGTGTATGGCGGATATGCGTGGTATGATATCAATTTTGTGAACAATGAAAAATGGATGGATGAAATGCAAGCAATAGAATCTCGTAATAAATTGGTTGAATTTATTGATGCAATTGTTCAGCAAGAGAATTTAGATGCAGCAAATGTAACATTGATGGGCTTTAGTCAAGGTGCAATTTTGAGTTATGCGATTTCGCTAAATAATCCTGAAAAGATTAAAAACGTGGCTATTTTAAGTGGTTATCCAGAAGCTAAAATTATTGGAGATTTTGATCAATCGAAAGATTTTTCGAATTTAAATTTCTTTGTTTCGCATGGAACAGAAGATGTTGTATTACCAATTGAATTAGGACGAATGGGTGACGAGTTTTTAAAATCCTTGAATATTAATTTTGAATACCACGAATACAGAAGTGGACACGGAATTGTTCCTCAAAATTACTATGATTTGATGGATTGGATCAAAATATTTTAACATAAAGCTGAATTTAATTCAGCTTCTCATCATTATAAGATATTTAAATAAATTTAACTTCTATGGCGTCGCCGTGATATTCCTTGAACGAGGCGTCATAGAATTCGATATTCGTATAACGAAATAATAATTCGGTAATTTCTTTTTTCAGAATTCCTTTTCCGTAACCGTGAATTAAAATCAATCGAATTTGACTTTCGAACATGGCACGTTCCACCTCATTTCGAGCAACATCTAATTGCGTTTGTATAATTTGCGCATTATCCAAATCACGCCAATTATCAACCAGATTTTCGATATGCAAATCAATTTCTCGCGTTAAATACGGATGACGATGAGATTTGCGAAAAGTCTTAAACTTTGGTTTCGAAAATTCTTTGATTTCCTCATCTCGATATTCTTCATAGTCAATCTCAATATCTTTGATGATTTCGTCTTGATGATACTCATATTCAAAACCAAACTCATCATTAAAGTAAACAAAATCACCTTTCAATTTGGTAATTGTTCCCGAAATATTATCATCTATCACTTTAACTTTTGTTCCAATTTTGAACATTTTCTACTTTTTCTGCAAAATTAAGAATTATTTTATGAGTTTTTAGATTGTTGTATTATTCAATTCAAACTCAATGTTGTATTTTTGTTTATTAAACTAACCAAATGTCAAATCAACCTAGAAAAATAAAAGTACTTTTTAGGCTTCGTTCATTAGAAATGGGTGGAGTTCCAAGAGTAGTTTTAGATTTGTTGCGAAACTTACCAAAAGATAAATTCGACTTTACTTTGATGCTTAACTTGTATCAAGGCGAATTGATTAAAGAAATTCCTACTGATGTAAAATTAATTGTTGTAGAAAAAGGAAAAGAACAGATGAGTTCTAATGGTTTTATACAGAAATTACAATTAGTTTGGCGACGATTGAAGTTAGAAGTTTATGATAAATTTCCGTCAATTTTATACAAAATAAAAGTTCCAGAAAAATATGATATCGAAGTTTCCCCTGGTTATGCGGAATTTGATATGGTGTTAAATTCTCCTGATAAAAAATCAAGAAAAATAGGCTGGTTTCATACTGATGTTGGCTATGATAAAGATCAACAGAGAGTTTTGAGTAGAATTGAAAAGATGAAACGTTTTGATTTTATGATTTTTGGTTCGAAACAAACACGTCAAGTAATCGAGGATTTGTATCAAGTTACCTATCCAAAATCGACTATTATTTATAATGTGATAAAAGTGGATGAGGTTTTGAAAAAAGCCGAGCTTTTTGAGTATTCTTATGAAACAGATTTACCGGTTTTTTCGTCTATAGGACGATTACATCATCGCAAAGGTTATCATACCTTGATGAAGGTGCATAAACGATTATTAGATGATGGTTTTGCTCATAAAATTGCGGTAATTGGAGGAGGAAACGAAATGGAAAATTTGATCAATCAACGTAAACAACTAAATGTTGAAGATTCTTTTTTATTGTTAGATTCTCAAACCAACCCTTATCCTTATATCAAAGCGTCAGATTATTTTATTTTGCCAACACAATCTGAGTCATATCCATTGGTTATAGGTGAAGTAATGTGCATGCGTAAACCAATTATTTCGACAAATGTTGGTGGTATTGCAGAAATGATTGATGATGGAGTAGATGGAATTTTAATTCAATATAATGAAGATGAAATGTACGAATCGATGAAATCTTTTATGACGAATCATGATTTGGTGCAAAAAATTATTGAAGGAACTCAAAATGCGTACAATAAATTTGATGAAAAAGAGATTTATCGTCAAGTTTCTGAAGTTTTCGAACAACAATATCAAATCAAATTAGAAAATGAGCGAGGCTAAAATTACCATTGTCACGCCTTCATATAATCGCGCGCATACGTTGACGCGTGTGTATGATTCGTTAAAAAATCAGTCGTTCGAAGATTTTAAATGGATTATTATGGATGATGGTTCTACTGATAATACTAGAGAAATTGTTGAAAAATTTCAATCAGAAGGTTTAATTGATATTGAATATTTTTGGAATGAAAATCAACATAAACTCATTACTGTTTTTGAAGGAATAAAAAAAGTGACTTCTAAATATTTTATGATTGTTGATTCGGACGATTCTTATCCTGAGAATGCTTTACAAATATTATTTGATGAGGTAGAGAAAATCAAAAACCAAGACGAATATATTTCTGTAATGGGATTGTCGCAATATACAGATGGAAAAATTGTTGGAAATCAATATCCAAATAATGGATTTGATGGGTCAATCTTCGATATGCGTTACAAGTATAAAGTGCGTGGAGATAAGTTTGGAATTTTTATAACAAAGACTTATCAACAATTGTTGAAAAACTTTGATTATTCACCTTATAAAAGCAAAGGTTACATTCCACAATCGGTGTTTTTTAATACCTATGATGCTGATGGAGTGAAGACTAGATTTGTGAATAAAGTTGTTCGTAACTATCATTTGGATGAAGAAGATGCTAATTCTGTTTCCAATACACGTTGGACGGGAAAAAATACTTTTGGTTTGATGGAGGGTTATCGTTCTTTTCTAAATTCTTATGGAACAAAACTTTTTGGATATCCAAAAGCTTTAGTTCGTAATTTGGTTGGATATCAAGTTTATTCGATAATCAACCATCGAAATTTGTCAGAAATAAACAAAGGATTGAAGTACTTCAAATTGTTGTCGATATTGCTTTATCCGTTGTCGTATTTATATTTAAAATTGAAGTAAAGTATGTTATTTAATTCTATTTCTTTTGCGATTTTTTTACCAATCGTATTTACTCTTTATTGGTTATTGAGAAAGAATCTGAAGTTTCAAAATATTTTACTTCTTGTAGCAAGTTATTATTTCTACGGATGTTGGGATTGGCGTTTCATGTTTTTGTTAGGTTTTTCAACTTTCTTAGATTATTATTCTGGAATCAAGATAGAAGAAGCAACTTCTCAAAATCTTAAAAAAATCTGGTTAACAATTAGTATTGGAATTAATCTTGGTTTTTTAGGATTCTTTAAATATTACAATTTCTTTGCAGATTCTTTTGCAGAAATGCTAAATGGCTTTGGTTTAGAAGTTCATCCTTGGACATTGCATATTATTTTACCAGTGGGAATTTCGTTTTATACTTTTCATGGCTTATCTTATATCATTGATATTTATTACGGAAGAATAAAAGCAGAACGAAATGTTGTAGATTATTCAGTTTTCGTAAGTTTCTTTCCATTGTTAGTTGCAGGACCTATAGAAAGAGCAACTCATCTTTTACCTCAAATCAAAAAGAAGAGAGTTTTTGATTATTCTCAAGCAGTGGACGGAATGCGTCAAATACTTTGGGGTTTATTTAAGAAAATGGTAATTGCAGATAATTGTGCAATTTATGCGAATGAAATTTTTTCGAATCCTGAATCGCAATCTGGATCTAATTTAGTTTTAGGAGCTATTTTCTTTACATTTCAGATATATGGAGATTTTTCTGGATATTCGGATATCGCCCTCGGCGTAGCTCGTTTGTTTGGGATTAATTTATTAAAAAACTTTAATTATCCATATTTCTCTCGTGATATAGCAGAATTCTGGCGACGTTGGCACATATCGTTATCAACGTGGTTTCGCGATTATTTGTATATTCCGTTAGGAGGAAGTAAAGGCGGAAATTGGATGCGTGTTCGCAATACATTTATCATTTTTATTGTAAGTGGTTTTTGGCACGGAGCCAATTGGACTTTTATTTTTTGGGGGTTTTTGAATGCTTTATTTATAATGCCATCAATTCTGTTGAAAACAAATCGAAATAATTTAGAAATTATTGCGCAAGATAGGATGTTGCCAAATTTTAGAGAATTATTTAATATGATTTTGACGTTTAGTTTAACCGTTTTCGCCTGGATATTTTTCCGTGCAAATTCAGTTACTCATGCTTTCGAATATATTGGAGGAATTTTTAGTCAATCACTTTTCTCATTTCCAACTTTACGTAAAAGTGCTTTAGCTACGTTAATTTTAGTTGCATTTTTATTGGTGATTGAATGGATTGGAAGAAGAAATAATTATGGAATAGAGAAGTTCTTAATTTCTAAACCAAGATGGGTAAGATGGTGTTTTTATGCTTTTGTTGTGATGTTAATCGGTTTGTTTTTACAAACAGAAGAAAGTCCATTTATTTATTTTCAATTTTAAAAGATGAAGAAATTTTTAATTAACATAGGTCTATTCTCATTATTTGCAATTGTATTTTATATTGTTATAATGCCAATTTGGAGTTCAGCTTTACCATTCTATATGTCTAAAAATGTAAGAAGTTGTATGGGATGTTATGGACATACATTTACACGAATGCAAGATGCACAGAAGACTAAAAATGTAGATGTTTTGATTGTAGGTTCTTCTCACGCGTATAGAGGAATTGATCCTAGAATTTTAGAAAGAGATGGAATTACAGCTTTCAACTTAGGTTCAAGTGCTCAAACTCCAATCAATACAAAAGTTTTATTACATCAATATTTAGAACAAATTAATCCAAAATTGGTCGTTTATGAAGCTTATGCAGGAACAATGAATATTGATGGAGTGGAATCTTCTTTGGATATTTTGAGTAATAATAAAATTGATATCAATTCAATTGAAATGGCAAATGAAGTGCATAATTTATTAGCGTATAATACTTTAATTTTTTCTGGATTTCGTCAAACTTTTGGTTTGAATAAAAGATTTAAAGAAGAAATTCATCAAGGAGAAGATACTTATATTTCGCTAACAGGATTTGTCGAAACTGATTTTAGAAAAAATATATTTAATGATGAAANNATATAGAGTTTATAAAAAGTAAAGGAATTGATGTTTATATTGTTCAAGCACCTATTACAAAAACGCTTTATAAATCAATTAATAATAATAAAGATGTGGATCGTTTTTTAAGTAATTTAGGTAATTATAAAAATTATCAAAACTTAATTGAATTGAAAGATTCTACAGATTTTTTTGACAATAACCATTTGAATCAAATTGGAGTTGAAAAATTCAATACAGTTTTGAGTAAAGATTTAAAGAATATTTTAAAGAAGTAGTAATATGACCAACCAACCAAAAAAAATACTATTTGTTTATTACAAGCTTTTCAAGGCTGGGGGAGTCGCACGCGTATTAGTTTCCTTGGCGAACGAATTAGTGGAGAAAGGTTATGATGTTTCAATTGTGATTATGATCAATGAAAAAAGTAGCTTTTTTGAATTAGACCATCGAGTTAAGATTATTGTAATTGATACTTTTTCGCATTGGGGATTTCAAAAAATTAATGTTAACTTGAATAAGTATTTTCCAAAATTGCCCTATAAAAATAACATCAAAAATTATGTGTATGATTTCGGTCAATGGGAAATGTTACATAAATGGATGAACAAGAATGGTCAAAATTATGATGTAATTATCTCAAGTTGGTATAAATTATCTGCTCAATTAGCATTGAATAAAAAAGTAAGAGGAAAGACAATTGCTTGGGAACATGCAAATTTTGAAGTAGGAGGAAAATTATGGAAAGATACTTTACGAAAACATTACAAAAATTTGAAAGGTGTTGTTTGTATTAACTCCAATTCTTTAGAACATTATAAAAATATTCATAAAAATGTTCACTTGATTCCTAATTTAATAGGAGAACCTTTTGAATCTTTTGATGAAAGTTTGATTGATCAAAAAGAAAATACGTTAATTTATGTTGGTCGATTAGATGCGGATAAAAATGTTGGTGAATTGATTGATATAGTTAATGAAATCAATTTAAAAGATTTTAAATTTAAGATTATTGGAGATGGACCATCTAAAAATGAGTTAGAAAACAAAGTGAAATCTATTGAGATTTTAAATGATAAAATTCTATTTTTAGGAAGTCAAACTATTTCAGAAATTTTTCAAGAACTTTCGAAAAGTAAAATTTTTCTTTTTACAAGTAAAACCGAATGTTTACCAACGGTTTTGATTGAAGCGAATTTAACAGCTAACGCATTAATTTCTTATAACTGCAAGTATGGACCTTCTGATATTGTGAATGAGAAAAATGGTTTTTTAATTCCTATGAATGATAAACAACTTTTTAAAGAAAAATTACAATACTTAATTGATTATGAAGAGGATTTAGAGTTACTCAATAAATTAAGTGGAGAAAATTCTGAAAAGTGGAGAAAAGATCTAATTATTAATCAATGGAATTCATTAATTGAATAATAATTTTGTATGATTAGTAAACAATTAAAAAATAAATTACGACGTTATAAATATCTGCTAAAATGGTATCTACAATATCATTTTCAAAAAGTCGAATCATATAAAAATAGAAAACCATTTGATGTATCTGAATCCCAAAATTTAGTGTTGGTTCCTCATGCCGATGACGAATGGATAGGTAATAGTCAGCTGTTATTGAAAAAAAATACAATCGTTTATTATTTTCAATTCTTAGGAAATAATTATAATGAAACAAATAAAACTGTAAGAAGAAATGAATTGATTGAATTAAAGAATAAAATTGGTTTTGAATTGGTTGTATCTAACAGTTATGAAGATTACTCAGATTTAAAAGAATTATTAAATAATAAAAGTATTTCTAATATATTTATTCCCTTTCCGATTGATTGGCATAAAGAACACATAAAAGTAAATACAATATTTCATCATATTTTATCAGGTTTACAAATTAAACCTAATTTGTTTTTTTATCATATTTCGGTTCCTTTGCCTATAGATTTTGAAATAAATTATATGCAAATGGATAAATCTGATTTACATTTTAAACAAACTATTTTTGCTGATATATATAAATCCCAGTATAATACACCAATAAAACGTCTAAATTATCAGCTAAGATTAAATGCTAAAGGTTCGGAATGTTATGCTACAGAAAACTTTGTGGAATTATCTTTTGAAGAGTGGACAGATTTATTAAATTTTGTGAACGATAATTACGACACTAAAATAAAGGAACTTATTTATTATATTGATGATTTAGGAAAAATTAGAGAAAAATCAAATCAGATTTATAGAGATTGGAAAAATAATAATTAAATGCTAAACTATTTAAAACTTATACGTGTTAACCAATGGGTAAAAAATTTATTTGTTTTTTTACCAATATTTTTTTCGGGAAATTTATTGAATATCGATTTGTTTATTGAGTCGTTTTATGGCTTTTTAATTTTTTCTTTTGTCGCGAGTAGTATTTATATTATCAATGATTACGTTGATATTGAAAAAGATAAAAAACATCCCGAAAAGAAAAATAGACCACTCGCAAGTGGTAAAATATCGAAGCAAAATGCTTTAATTCTATTTGTTATTTTAGTCATTGTAACATCAATTTTGATTTATTTTTTTGGAAATAAATATGTCGCAATTCTTGTTGGAATTTACTTTTTTATGAATTTGGCTTATTCATTCAAGTTAAAACAAATTGCAATTCTTGATGTGATGATTATTGCGTTTGGATTCTTACTAAGAGTTTTTGTTGGTGGTTATATGACCGGAATTTTAGTGACAGATTGGACGATTTTATTGGTTTTTGATTTGGCTCTTATTTTAGCTTTAGGAAAACGAAGAGGTGAATTAATTAACGCCGATTTACAAGGAATTACAAGAAAATCGTTGGATGGATATAATCTCAATTTTCTTAATTCTGCCTTAGCTATAACTTGTACTGTCGCTGTAATTTGTTACATGATGTTTATTCTTTCCCCAGAAACACAATCCAAATTTCATCATTATATTATTTATACTTTTGTCTTTGTTTTTGCGGCAGTTTTACGTTATTTACAACAGACATTTGTTTTTTCGAAAACAGAATCTCCTACAAAACTAATTTTTAAAGATCATTTTTTACAAATTCTAATTATAATGTGGGGAATTTGTTATGTATTATTGATTTATTTTAATCATGGAAAATAAAAAATTATCTCCAGTAGCAAATTGGGGACTTTATCCATCTATAAAAGCGAATGTTGTATCGCCAACTACAATTTTAGAATTTCAGGAAGCAATTCTTTCAAATGAAGAAGTTATTGCGAGAGGAAATGGTCGTTGTTATGGAGATGCATCATTACAAAATACAATTATTTCAACATCGAAATGGAATAAATTTATCGATTTTGATCGCGAACATGGCATTATAGAAGTTGAATCTGGAGTTTTATTATCAGATATTTTAGAAGTTTCAATTCCGGCAGGATATTTCATTTCAGTCACTCCTGGAACCAAATTTATTACAGTTGGCGGAGCAATTGCATCAGATGTTCATGGAAAAAATCATCACATCGATGGTTGTTTTTCTGATCATTTAATTCATTTCGATTTAATGATTGAAAATGGAGATATTTTACATTGTTCAAGAAATGAAAACACAGATTTATTTTGGGCAACAATAGGAGGAATGGGATTGACAGGAATTGTTATTTCTGCTAAATTTATGTTGAAAAAAATTGAGTCAGCATATATTCGAAATGAAGCAATTCAGGCGAAGAATTTAGATGAGATTTTTGATTTGTTCGAATCTTCTGAATCTTGGACATATAATGTTGCGTGGTTAGATTGTTTACAAAAAGGTACTTCCTTAGGAAAATCGATTATGTTGCGTGGCGAACATGCGATTTTAGACGAGTTACCTCAAAAATTCAAAAAGAATCCTTTAAAAATTAAGAAGAAATTAAACTTAAATATTCCATTTTTCTTTCCAAATTTTGCGTTAAATCCTTTATCAATTAAGATTTTCAATTGGTTATATTTTAATAAACAAGGTAAAAAGCATTTGAAAAATTATGTGGATTACGAAACATTTTTTTATCCGTTAGATGCTGTTCATAATTGGAATCGTATTTATGGGAAAAATGGATTTATTCAATATCAATTTGTGATTCCAAAGGAGACGGGAAAAGAAGGAATGCGAAAGATTTTGGAAACAATTGCTGCTAGTGGAAATGGTTCTTTTTTAGTAGTATTGAAATTGTTTGGTGATAATAATCCAAAAGCTTATAATTCGTTTCCAATGAAAGGATACACACTGGCTTTAGACTTTAAAGTAAACAATAAATTAGAGAAATTAATTGCAAGTTTAGATAAAATTGTGATGGATTATGGAGGACATATTTACCGAACAAAAGACGCGATGTCCAATCCAGCCTTGACAGATTATTTACAACATATCGATTCTCCAAAATTCGAGTCGATGCAAAACGAACGTATCAATAGATTTAAGCAAAAATGATAGTAATAGGATCAAATTCTGATGTAGCAATAGCTTTTGTAGAAAAGGTTTTGAAAGAAGGTAAACGTTTTCCGATGGTTTATTTATTTACATCAAACATCGAAAAAACAAAGAAATTAGCACTACATTTTTATGCAAAATATGAGCAAAAATGCGAGATTGTTCATTTCGATTTAACAAAAGAAAACGATTATTCTTTAATTTCTCATATCGATTCTGAATTATTGTTTTGTGCAGCTGGATATTTAGGAAAAAATTCGGAAGAAGGTTTATATGATGATTGGAACACGAAACAAATAGTAGAAGTTAATTACTCAAAATTAATTGTCTTAATTAATCATTTTGCGCAGAAATTCGAAGCAAAAGGTTCGGGAACTATCATTGGATTGTCGTCTGTAGCTGGTGAACGTGGTCGTCAAAGCAATTTTATTTATGGATCTGCAAAAGCTGGTTTCACAGCTTATTTAGCTGGTTTGAGAAATTATTTATTCCATAAAAAAGTTCATGTAATGACAGTTATTCCAGGATTTATGGATACGCAAATGACAGCTGATATTGAAACACCAAAACCATTAACTGCTCAACCAGATCAAGCGGCTAATATTATTTATAAAGCTTATGTCAAAAAGAAAAATATTGTTTATGTAACATTTTTGTGGTGGGGAATTATGATGATAATTCGTAATGTTCCTGAATTTATTTTCAAAAAAATGAAAATGTAATGAATCGCAATTTATACCTTTTTGATTTTGATGGAACATTAACTTGTAAAGATACCTTATTCGATTTTTTAAAATTCTCTTTTCCTAAAGTTTACTTTATTAATTATCTGATATTTATTCCATTATTTATCGTTTCAAAATTGAAGATAATTGATGCTGGTTTTGTAAAAGAAATGTTTATTTCTAAATTTTTGAAAGGAAAATCTTATGTTGAAATTAATCAATTAGCTCAAAATTATTTTGAACAAAATCATCAAGAATTAATTTATTCAAAAGCTGATGAATATATTAAATCGTTAAGTAATTATAATGATAAATTTATCGTTTCGGCTTCAGTCGATTTTTGGATTCAACCTTTTGCTGATTATTATGAAATGGGACTAATTTGTACCAAAGCAAAATATGATGAACAAGGCTTTTTTACAGGGAAATTTGCTTCACCAAATTGTAATTACCAAGAAAAAAAGAATAGAATCGAGAAAGAAATTGATTTGTCTTTATATGATAAAATCATAGCTTTTGGTGACACAAAAGGTGATGAAGCAATGTTTTCGATTGCTACAAAATCTAATTTTAGATATTTTAATTAATCATTTACCAAAAATAATCTCCTATTAATTGCATTACGAATGTTTGTAAAAGAGCAATATAAGCTATGTTTTTTAAAACGTTTACTTCCTTTACATTGATTAATAGTAAAAGTATATAAGGGTAAAGATAAAGGCAAGCTCTTGCTGTTTCTCCTGTTCCATAGGCACCTGTCAAAAACATTAGCATTAAAGAGAGGAACGCTATTATTGGCAAATAAAAATTAATTTCATTCTTTTTAAGATTAAATACTTTTGGGGTAAATAGGTAGGCGAAAAAACCAAAAGACAAGAAAAGTAATATTTCACTAATGTTCTCTAAACGTGTAAAAAGATAAACAATTGGTTGATGAAATCCTCTAAAACCATTAGGGTTTTCAAGTTTTGAAGCATTGAAAAAAGCTTCAATATGGTTATAATCAAGTATTAATTGAAGTAATAAAATATAGAAAAGAAATAAGATTCCTACAATTATAAAGTTAATGATTGTGTATTTATTTTTTTCAATGATTAATTGATATATTGACAATATTGCTGCAACACAGGCAAAAAAAGTTCCACTAAATGATATACTATTTGCTAAAGAAAATCCTATAAATGCTAATAATATTCCTTTAATATTTATAGAATTCGATCTTGATATGATTAACATTCCATATAAAAAAATTAAACTAAAAAATAGAAACACAGCATCTATTGATACAATACTATAAATGTTTACAGCAGGAATAAGTGCAAAAATTAAGAGAAGAATATTTCTTTTAGAGTTTTCTATTTTGAAAAAATCAATAATTTTTATCAAAGGAAAAAATGAACAAAATGAAAGAATAGACATTCCGATAGCTAAACCAAGTACTGATTCGTTAAAAATTTTGTAAATAATATATTGTATCCAAACAGCAAAAGGAGGATGTGTTTTGGCATGCATTGTTAAAGTATCTTGTATCTCATTATAACTTGAAATGAATGTATAGCCATTTTTAATTTTAACTACATCATGAAAGTATTGAAAATCAGTATCAAGAAATGATCTTAAAAAAGTTTGATGGATTGAACCTTGAGCTAGGTTTCCAAATATTATTAACAAGATGTAAGCAATAAATAATTTTAAAATACTTAGATGATGATAATTTTTTAATGCGAATAAACCTGTTAATAAAAAAAATATTGAAAATAAGACACCTTGAAAAGTGATAGTAGAAAAATATACGACACTTATTGGAAAAGTAATTCTGGAACCAGTAAAAAAATGGTTTTCGTTTAAAAAATAATTCAATCCAACCATCACAATCCATCCTATAATTAATAATCCTATAATTTTGAATGGGCTTGTTTTTAGAACTGATTTAAAATTTTCTAACATAGTTTTAGGTTATTTTAAGTAATTTATTTTTAAGGTTTCACAAAATTATTAATTTTGCACAAACCTAAACTATGAAAAAGAAAATATTAATACGTATTGGCTCACTTCGTCATGGAGGTGCTGAAAAAGTATTGGTAACTTTTCTCAAAAATCTTTCACCAGAAAAATACGAAATTGATTTGTTGTTAAATCTTTATTCGGGTAAATATCTCAAAGATGTGCCGTCTTGGATTAATATCTATTATTTGAATAAAGGTGAAATGATTACGACAAATCGTCCGCAGGATATTCCGAAAAAAGCTTTTCGAGTGATTTATCAAAAGATTTTGTCATCGTTTCCAAAGTTGCTTTACAAATTTATTTTACCGAATAAAAAATACGATATAGAGTTTGCGGCAATTCATGGAATGGCAGATGAAATCTTGAATTCTCCGATTAAATCTTCTAAAAAAATAGTTTGGATTCACAATGATTTGTCGAATATTCCTGAATATACAACAGTGCGATTGAAAAACTTTTTCAAGTTTGATCAAATTCTAGTGATTTCAGAAAAGATTAATCAATTATTTTTAGGTTTAGCAAATTCAGATGAACAAAAACAAAAAGTGGTTCGTATTTATAATCCTATTGATGTCAATGAAATTAAAAAGTCAGCTTTAGAAGCTTGTGAGATTCAGAAAAAAAATGATCAACCAACATTTGTTTCGATTGGAACAGTTTTTCCACAAAAAGGATTTGATCGTCTACTGAGAGCGCATCGCAAATTGTTAGACGAAGGTTTTCAACATCAAGTTTGGATTGTTGGTGACGGTTACGATTTTCCGAATATTAAAAAATTGGTTGAAGAATTAAAAGTTGAAGAAACTGCACATTTGATTGGTTTCAAAGAAAATCCTTATCCATATTTTGTTCAAGCCGATTATTATATTTTATCCTCTCGTTACGAAGGTTATCCAACAGTTTTGTTTGAAGCGATGGTTTTAGAAAAGCCAATTATAGCAACAGATGTTTCGGGAGTTAGAGAAATGTTGAATGATGGTGAATTAGGTTATATTATCGATAATGAAGAAGAAGCAATTTATGATGGGATGAAATATTTTATTCAAAATCCTGAAATTGCTCATAAATATCAACAAATCATTGAAGGAAAAACATTACCTTTTGAGTTGGGTAATGCAGTAAATTCAATTGAAAAATATTTAAACTAAATTATGAAAACAATTATTCAGAAAGATTTTTATCGAAACTTTGGATATTGGACAAATTCTCCTTTCTTGAAAGGTTTTATGAGCCCAGGTTTTCGTTTTATTTATTGTTTAAGAAAAGCTCAACAATATTCTGCAAAACATCCTTTAGGTTTAGTTTATCGTTTGTTGTTGCGTCGTTATTCGATTAAATATGGTTATCAAATTTCTGCAAAAACAGAAATTGGAGCAGGGTTAAATTTAGGGCATTGGGGAACTGTCGTTGTTAATCCTAAATGTAGAATTGGGAAAAATTGTAACATTGCGCATGGCGTAACCTTAGGTCAGACAAATAGAGGAAAATCGAAAGGGTTTCCAATTTTGAAAGACGATGTATGGGTTGGTACAAATGCTGTAATTGTTGGTGGAATTACAATCGGAAATAACGTATTGATTGCGCCAAACAGTTATGTAACGCAAGATGTGCCAGATAATTCGATTGTGAGAGGAAATCCAATGCAAATTATTTCGAACGAAAAAGCTACGGAAGGTTATATTAATAATAGAATTGAATAAAATTTTTTGAAAACAATACTTTTCATATTGCCAGCTCTTAATCAAGGTGGTGCGGAGCGAGTAATTACAACGCTTTGTAATGAATTGGATCGAAAGAAATTCTGTCCAAAATTGGTGCTGTTCAAAAAAGAAGGTTATTATTTAAATCATTTGAAAGATGATGTTGAAATTATTGAATTAAACGTTTCTCGTATTCGTTATTCGATTTTCAAAATTATTCCGTTGATTAAAAAGTTGAAACCAGAAATTGTTTTTACAGGTTGGGGAGAAATTTCCGCTTTTTTATCACCAATCATTTCTTTGTTTCCTAAAACGAAGTTTATCACAAGAGAAACAAATGTGGTTTCTGAACATGTAAAACGAAAAGAGATTCTATTCTTTTATCGATTTTATAACAATTTTCATCAAATTATTGCGCAAAGCGATGATATGAAAAATGATTTGATTGAGAATTTTAGAATTTCGGAAAATAAAATTATAAAAATTAATAATCCAGTTGATTTTGATTTGATTAATCGATTAAAAATAGAAAGTATTACTATCGATTTTGACACGAGCTATAAAAAAATTGTGGCAATAGGAAATCTTTCTCCACGAAAAGGTTTTGATCTTTTATTGAATGTGATGAATGAATTGAAAGGAGAAAATATACATTTAACGATTCTTGGAGATGGAGCTTTTAAAGAAGAATTAACTCAACAAAAAGATGAATTAGGTTTAAATAATGTAACATTTAAAGGAAAAGTTTCAAATCCATTTATTTACCTAAAAAATGCAGATTTGTTTGTACTTTCTTCTCGTTACGAAGGTTTTCCGAATGTTTTGCTGGAAGCTGGAGCTTGTGGAACTTATAGTTTGGCAAATAATTGTCCAGGAGGAATCAATGAAATTGTACAAAAAGGAATTAATGCAGAAATTTTTCCAATTTCAGATTCAAAAGGTTTTGCAGAAAAAATAAAAGAGGCTTTGCAAGAAAATCATTTAGAAGAACAAATAATTTCGAGTATTTATTCTCGATTTAGTAAAGAAAAAATAATTCAACAATACGAATCAATTTTTGATAAAATATAATGTCAATTCAGTCTAAAATATCAGTCATTGTGCCAGTTTATAACACCGAAAAATATCTTTCGAAATGTTTAAATTCGATATTGAATCAAACGTTGAAAGAAATTGAAGTGATTGTTGTAAATGATGGTTCTAAGGATGATTCTCAAGAAATTATTGATGAATTTGTTTCTAAAGATTCGCGCATAATTTCTATTCAGAAAGAAAATGGAGGATTAAGTGATGCGAGAAATGCTGGTATTGATAAAGCAAAAGGAGAATTTATTGCTTTTATTGATTCTGATGATTATATTGATTTAACGATGTTGGAGAAAATGTATGAATTGGCGAAAAGAGATGAATCTGAAATTGTTTTGTGTGATTTGGTAAAAGTTGATGAAAATGGTAAAGAATTTCGTGATTTACCGCAATCGCCTCAATTGCCAGAAAAAATGATTTTAGCAGAAGATTTTACCATTTTTGGTGAAATGAGTTGCTTTGCTTGTAATAAAATCTTCAAAAAATCGTTGTTTGAGAATCATCAATTTAGAAAAGGAATTCATTTTGAGGATATAGAATTGATTCCGAAATTGGTTTTAGATTCTAGTATTATCTCTAAAATAAATGAACCTTTTTATAAGTATTTCGAACGACAAGATTCTATTACAAAAACACATACGGAGAAAGGTTTGGATATGTTTGTTGCTGTAAATGAGGTGACAAATTATTTTTATCAGAGTAAATACAATACATTTGCAACTGAGTTAAAGCGTTTTCAAATTATACAAGGTTATTATTCGTATTTAGCTTATTTGGCTTATGTGAAAGATAAAAAATTGAAGCGTAAAATGTTAAATGTTTTGAATGACTTTTTAAAGGCAAATAACTTAACAAAAAAAGAACTTAAAAACTACAAGCGTTTTGATAAAAACTATTTAAATTCATTACCATTGAAAAAAAGATTTTTTTACCATTTAGCCATGATTTATCCTCAACTATTACTTAAATTTTAATCGGTAGTGAGTTTTATTTATTTATTCATATTTGCATTTCTACTTGTTGCATCTTTTTTAGAGTTTTCTAATAAAAAGGTTAGTAAACAATCATATGTATTAATTGTTGTGATAATGTGTTTAACTGCTGGATTGGGATATGCATTGAGTCCTGATTGGGTAGCATATTTTGATACTTTTAATGCATTGGCTTATGTAAATTGGTCAGAGTTTGGTCGTTTTGCCTATATGGCAGGTATGGAGAAAGGATATTTAGGCCTGAATAAAATACTTGTTGATTATGGTTTTGATTTTGGGATGCTTACTTTAATAGTTGCAACAACTTCTCTTATTCTAAAGACAACAACTTTCTATAAATACGGAGGATTTCCTTTTTTAGTATTATTTATTTATGCGATGCCGAATTTTATGTTCGAAGAGCATGTACATATTAGGCAAGGATTAGCAAATGCAATTGCACTTTATTCTATACGTTATGTAATCGATCGTAACCTAATAAAGTTTTTGATTTGTATTACAATTGGATTTCAATTTCATGAAACTATAATTGTTTTTTTACTTGCTTATTGGATTGCCCCAATGAAGTTTGATGAAAAATTTATAGGCTGGTTAGTTGTGTTTTCAATTATAGGGTTTTATACAGGTTTAAATTCAATTATAGAAATCATTATGGATTTTATGCCAATTGGTCAAGATAAATTTGAGAGTTATCAAAGTCAGTTATATGATCAAGGTAATGGTGTAGCAGTAGGTGATTTCGTGAAGATTATTTCAATTCTTTCAATTATTATTTATAATAAATATGCTGTAGAAGATAAATTATATTGTTATTTCCGTAATCTTTTTGTTTTTGGAGTTTTATTATACTTTTTTTTAGGAAAAGGAATTTTTGGTGTTAGATTACCTGGATTTTATTTAGTTTTCTTAGGGCTTGCAGTTGGTAGATTAGTATATGTATTTGATGGGGATAAATTTAAAAGAAATTTTATTTATTTGAGTTTTGTGTCTTATACTGTATTATTGATTTTTTGGTTTCAAATAAAGCAAGCACATAAATCAAATTTCTCAAATTATAGAACAGTTTTTAATAAAGAAGCGGTTTACGGGCTATGGAAATGGAATTAATATCTATAATAACGCCTTGTTATAATTCAGAAAAGTATATTTCAGAAACATATGATTCAATAAAATCTCAAAATTATAAGAACTGGGAGTGGATTATTGTAGATGATTGTTCATCAGATAAATCTGTCGAAATAATTCAATCATTTAATGATGAACGAATAAAATTAGTTATTCAATCTAAAAACCAAGGTGCTGCCTATGCTAGAAATTTAGCATTAAATAAAGCACAAGGTAGATTTATAACATTTCTCGATAGTGACGATTTATGGCTTCCTAATTTTTTAGAAACTACAATTAATTATTTAATAGAGAATAATGAAGAGTTAGTTTATTCAAGTTATAAACGGGTTGATGAAAATTTAAAACCATTGTTAGCAGATTTTATTGCTGTAGACAAAGTAGATCGAAATCGAATTTTATATAATTGTCCTATTCCGATGTTAACATCTGTATATGATTCAAAACGAATTGGAAAAATACCGGTTCCAGATGTAGAACTTCGGGAAGATCATGCAATGTGGATAGATTTGTTAGGTAAAATAAAATATGCAAGAGCAATCAATGAATCTTTAGCTATTTATAGAATTAGAAACAACTCAGTTTCTCGAAATAAATTACGAATTGTAAAAAAACAATATAATGTTTATAGATATTATTTAAAAATGAATTTTTTTAAATCGTCTTATTACACTTTTTTTTGGGCAATTAATGGAATAAAAAAATATGGAAAATTTTAAATTATTAGAGTATTTATATACATTAAATATCTCTCCCTTATATGTCAATATATTTGGAGCATTTTTTTCTGCTTTATTTATTACATTAATATCCATTCCGAAAATTATACGAATATCATATAAAAAACAATTGATGGATGTGCCTGGAGAGAGAAGTTCTCATGAAAATAAAGTACCAACTTTAGGAGGTGTGGCTTTGTTTTTTGGAATTGTTGTGTCTACTTCAATATTTGCAACCGAATTAGGTGTTAACTATTCTTTCTTTTTATCCGCAATTACAATATTATTTTTTATTGGATTAATGGATGATTTGTTAGTTGTAGCTCCTGATAAAAAATTATATGGTCAGATTATAAGTACAATATTAATTATTTTTGGTTCTGGTATAATGATTAAGTCATTTTCAGGGTTATTTGAGATCTATGAAATTCCTTACTTTATTGGAGTTATTTTAACCATTTTTGTATTTATAGTACTAATAAATGCGTTTAATTTAATTGACGGAATTGATGGTTTAGCTTCAGGAATTGGTATAGTAATTAGTTTGTGTTTTGTTTATATATTCTACAGAATATTTGATTACGGGATAGGAATATTAGCTGTTAGTACATTAGCTGTTTTACTAGGTTTTGGAAGGTATAATTTGTCTAAAAAGTTTAAAATATTCATGGGAGATACCGGTTCTATGGTTATAGGATTTATTTTAACCTTTATGGCAATTCGTTTTTTATACATTAGTGAAACGTCAAGTTTAGGATTAAAAACTGGTCCTGTTTTACTTCTTTTTATTTTTGTAATTCCAATAGTAGATACATTATCTGTTTTTACAATTCGAATTCTTAGAAAAAGAAGTCCTTTTTCGGCTGACAAAAACCATCTTCATCACCAGTTTTTAAAATTAGGGTTAACTCATATTCAAACTTCAATAATATTAGTACTTATTAACATTTTTTTTATATTCATTGGGTATTATTTTAGAAATATTGAAATTAATAAACTATTTTTGATCTTTATTGTTTTATCAATTAGTTTTGTTGTCTCTTTACGATATGCTGTAATATTAAAAAAGAATAAAAAAATATCATTATAAAAATGCTTAACTTAAAATCAACTTTAACCAAAACTTTTATTTTGTTGATAATCATGAATTTGTTTTCATGTATATCTTTAAAAGATGTTCAACTAATTCAGCCAGATCCTAATTTAAAATTAGATGCAAATGGTAAGATTTCTTTTGAAAAACCTGAATATCATATTCAAAAAAATGATCAAATTTTAATTAATATTTCGTCTGCTGCAGGAGCTTCTATGGGAATTCTTAGTGATTTTATTACTTCAGGTAATAATACTCAAGGAGGAAATGGAGTGTATGTAAGACAAGACGGAGCAATTGAGTTACCTCGTATTGGGAAAATAAAATTAGAAGGTCTTACTATTGAACAAGCTCGAAAGAAAATTCAAGATGAGTTCTATAAAATCTACGATGAAAAGGGAACTTTTATCGATGTTAATTTAGCGGGAATAGAATATACTATTGTAGGAGAAGCAAGTCAAGGAGTTTTTAGAGCGCCTAAAAAGAATATAACGTTACTAGATGCTTTTGCCCAATCAGGAACGAATAATATCTATGCTGATTTAAAAAATGTACGAATTATTAGAACAGATTTAGATGGGACAAAGCAGGTATATGTCGATTTAACAAAAGAATCTATTATGAATTCTGAGTATTATTGGATTCAGAATAATGATATTATTGTTGTTAATCCTCGTAAAGAAAAAGTATGGGGTGTAGGACTAAATCCTCTTACTGTTGTTACTACTGTAATGGGAGCAATTGCAACAATTTTAGGAGTTTATTTATTCTTTGATAAAATATAATAATGGCAGATACAACAATTAATCAAAAAGTTAAGAAAAAACAATCTGACTTTATTGATGTAGAAAGGCTTATACCAAGATTATTGAATGCTTGGCCATTATATATAATTTCGATGCTAATTGCGTTGGCGGTAGCATATTATCTTAATAATTGGAAGCTGAACAAAATTTATACAGCAAATACAACATTTAAAATTAAAGATAATAGTTCTGCTAATAATTCATTAGCCTCTAATTCTATTAACTTTATTTGGGGAGGAAATGCAAATAAAATTGATGGGTTAACGTATACATTAACTTCTCGTATTCATAATGAGAAAGTTGTAAAAAGAGCAGAATCTTATATATTCTATACAGAAGAAGGACGTTTAAAAAAATCTAATATATATAAATTAGATGCTCCTTTTCATGTTCATATTGATACATTACATCAACAAGTTGCATATGTTGATGTAAAAGTAAAACCTAAAGATCATAACTCTTTTTATTTTGAAGTTGAGAACAAAAATGGTTCTTTATATCAGTTTACTAAAGATAGTATTATAAAGTCTGACGAGTTGAATTTACCTAAGATTGGTTATTATAATCAATGGATGGTTGGTAAAAACTATAAAATCATGTTGACTCGTTCAAATGTACCATTTTCTGAAAGTTCAATATCATTTAAATTAGTCACAATCAAAGATGCAACTGGGAGAGCAGTACAGAATTTTAGTGTTACAAATCCATCTAAAATTTCAAGTATAATAGCTGTATCAAAAAATGCTGAAAGTTTGAATGAAGCGGTTGATTTGTTAAATAACTCTATTCAAGTTTTAATTGAGAACGAATTAGCAGAAAGAAATCTATCTGCTTTTCAAACTCGAAAATATTTACAAGAACGAATCGCAGCTGTTAAACTTAAATTAGATAGTGCGACAGATAATTTACAAGAGTTACAGAAGAAAACAGGAGTTTATAATTTCGATTCAAAAAAAGGTGAGCTTTTAGGTAAACTTACTGAATTAGATAAAGAACGTGTAACTGTAGAAGAGAAAATCAATGCATTACATCGTTTAATGCCTAAAAAATCGAGTAGTGTTGATAATTTAATCGCTCTTAATATTGCCGGTCTTGATGTGTCTTATTACATGACGAATGTAGATCAATTAGAAGGTCTTGAGAATCAGCGCGAGCAAATGTTAAAAGTTTATAAAGAGAACACTGATGAAATTAGAGAAATTGATCGTCGATTAGCTAAAACAAGAAATAATATTTCGAATGTAGTTAATGCACATTTACAAAAGCTGAATACAGATCTATCAATGATTAACGCTAAGTTAACGGAATCCGAATTCAAAGCAAAAGATTTACCATACGAAGAAATTGAATTTGTTGAAGCAAATCGTGGATTTGAATTAAATAGTACATTATATTCAACTTTAATTAATCAATTAAATACAACTGATTTATCTTTAGCATCTATCGTATCTGATATCACGATTATTGATCCAGCTAAAAATCAAGGTCAAGGTTCCATTTATCCAAATCCAAAACGTAATTATTTAATAGCTTTGGGAATAGGTTTGTTGATTCCTTTGATTTATGTAGTGATTAAAGAATTATTAGATTTCAAAGTTCGTGTACTAAAAGATATTACAAGTCGTACAAATATTCCAATTATTGGTTTAGTTGGTCCTTTGGGAGATAATTCACCTTTAGTTGTAATCAACAATCCAAAATCAGGAATTTCTGAATCGTTTAGATCAATTCGTTCTAATCTGAAATATTTATACAAGAATCCAGGACTTGAAGATCATAACAAAACGATTTTGGTAACCTCATTTATTGGAGGCGAAGGAAAAACTTTCAACGCGATGAATATTGCGAGTTCAATCGGTTCTATGGATAAGAAAACGGTTCTGATTGGATTAGATTTACGTAAACCAAAAATATTTGATGATTTTAATATTAATAATAAATTAGGCGTAACGGATTATGTTGCGGGTGATTTAGACTTAAATCAAATTACGCAACGTACAATTTTACCAAATTTAGATATCATTACAGCAGGTCCAATTCCTCCAAATCCTTCAGAATTGATTTTAAGTAAACGAATGGATCAATTATTTACTGAATTGAAAGAGAAATATGAATTTGTAATTATAGATTCACCACCGATTGGTTTGGTAACAGATTCGTACGATTTGATGCGTTATGCAGACTGTACATTGTATGTAACACGTTACAATTATTCGGAGAAAAACTTTATCAATGCGATTTCTAATAAATATGATGAAGGTGAGGTTTCGAATGTAGGAATTATATTCAACGATTTCCAAATTAAAACTGGTTACGGATATGGTTATGGATATGGTTACGGATATGGTTACGGATATGGTTATGGATATGGCTACGGTTACGGATATTTTGCTGGAGATGAAAACTTTGATAATTCATCATTCGGAAAAATAAAACGTTTAGCTTCTCGAATTAAAGGTAAATTCTTTTAATTGAAATGATCTTAAAGAACATATTTGATTATATACTTGCATTAATCCTACTAATATTTTTAGTGGGATTAATTGTTTTGTTAATTATCATAAGTTCTATTGATACCAACCAATTTGGTGTTTTTACACAAAAAAGAGTTGGGAAAGACGGAAGATTTTTCAATATTTATAAAATCAGAACGATGAAAGGGGTTTCTAAATCGACAATAACAACCGATCAACATCAAATTACCAAAATTGGAAAGATTCTTCGAGATTATAAATTAGATGAATTACCTCAATTATTCAATATTCTAATAGGGGAAATGAGTTTTGTTGGACCTCGTCCTGATGTCGCTGGTTATGCAGATAAATTGGTTGGAGAGGATAGATTGGTGTTGAAAGTTAAACCTGGAATTACTGGTCCTGCTCAATTGAAATATTGTAAAGAAGAAGAAATTTTATCCAATGTAAATGATCCAATCAAATATAATGATGAAATTCTTTGGCCAGATAAAGTTAAGATCAATGTAGAATATGTAAAGAATTGGAGTTTTCGACAAGATTTGATTTACATGTTTCAAACAATATTCAAAAAATAAAAAGAGAATCCTAAATTGGATTCTCTTCTATTTTTAAAAATATTTTCGTTTTTCTAAACTTGGATAACACCTAAATTAAATTGTTTTTCAATCGGAGCATGATTCGCAGCTTCAATTCCCATCGAAATCCATTTACGCGTATCCAAAGGATCAATAATTCCATCTGTCCACAAACGTGCCGCAGCATAATAAGGACTTGTTTCATCATTGTATTTTGCTGTAATTTCGTTCAAAAGTTCTTGCTTTTTCACTTCATCAACTTCTACACCTTGCGCTTTCAAAGTCGCTTCTTTTATTTGTAGCAAAACTTTCGCCGCTTGCTCACCTCCCATAACTGCCAATTGAGCCGAAGGCCAAGCCGCAATTAATCTAGGATCATAAGCTTTTCCACACATAGCATAGTTTCCTGCACCATAAGAATTACCAACTATAATCGTGAATTTTGGAACAACAGAATTCGAAACTGCATTTACCATTTTCGCACCATCTTTGATAATACCACCATGTTCAGATTTAGATCCAACCATAAAACCAGTCACATCTTGTAAGAAAACTAACGGAATTTTCTTTTGGTTACAATTCGCAATAAAACGAGTCGCTTTATCCGCAGAATCTGAATAAATCACACCACCGAACTGCATTCCGTCTTTTTTAGACTTCACGATTTTACGTTGATTAGCTACAATTCCAACCGCCCAACCATCAATTCGAGCATAAGTACAAATAATTGATTTTCCATAATCAGGCTTATATTCGTCCAATTCTGAGTTATCAACAATTCTGTTAATAATGTCATACATATCGTACTGCTCAGCACGAGATTCAGGTAAAATACCATAGATTTCTTGCTCATCTAAAGCAGGCTTTGCTGCTTCAATTCGATTAAATCCAGCTTTTTCATAATCACCAATTTTACCAACAATAGATTTTATTCTATCCAACGCATCTTTATCATCTTTTGCTTTATAATCAGTCACGCCAGAGATTTCGCAATGTGTTGTTGCTCCACCTAAAGTTTCGTTGTCAATATCTTCTCCAATTGCCGCTTTTACCAAATAACTTCCTGCCAAGAAAATAGAACCTGTTTTGTCTACAATCATTGCTTCGTCGCTCATAATTGGTAAATATGCTCCACCAGCAACACAACTTCCCATCACAGCAGAAATTTGAGTAATTCCCATTGATGACATGATTGCATTATTGCGGAAAATTCGACCAAACATTTCTTTATCAGGAAAAATCTCATCTTGCATTGGTAAATAAACACCTGCGCTGTCCACCAAATAAATAATTGGCAATTTATTTTCCATCGCAATTTCTTGCGCACGCAAATTCTTTTTACCTGTAATTGGAAACCAAGCACCAGCTTTTACTGTCGCGTCATTCGCAACAACAATACATTGTTTGCCAGAAATGTAACCAATTTTCACAACAACACCTCCCGAAGGACATCCGCCGTGTTCTTTGTACATTTCATCGCCTGTTAAAGCTCCAATCTCAATATTCGGTTTTTTTTCGTCCAAAAGATAATCAATACGTTCCCTTGCAGACATTTTTCCTTTGCTATGCAACGCATCAATTCTTTTTTGACCTCCGCCAAGGTAAACTTGTTTCAGTTTTTGACGTAGTTTAGAAAGTAATAATTTGTTATGATCCTCTCTTTTATTAAAAGTTAAATCCATTGTGGTTTTCTGTTTGTTTACAGCCCTAAACTAATGAATTTTATCGAATTCTTAAAATGAAATTTAGACTTGAGAATCAACGAATACAAAGTTCTTGCAATGCGTTTGGATTTGAGGAAAAAATGACAGAAAATCAATTTCTAGATTGGCATAATTTTTTTCAAATTCGGGAATGATTTGATGTAAATTATTCTGAAATTTAGCCCGACTTCCAATTCCTTTCAGTGTTTTTTGAACACCTTCTATGGTCGAATAATTTTCGAACCAATCATATTTTAGCAAATAAAAAATGGTTTCTTGTAGTTTTTTTGGAAGCGAATTGTATTCATCCTTAAATAATTGATAACAATCTGTTTTAAATTTTTCGAAAGGAGTTTCAGAATAATTATTCCAATATTTAATCAAAAAATAATCATAAATCACATCAATAATAATTGGTGAAAATTTGTGTTGTGTTTCGTGAAAATAACTTGAACTTTTCTTCACCGTTTCGTGAGAATCTGTAAATGTATCAATCGAACGATGCAATAAAATGCCTTTCTGAATATCTTCTGGAAAATCTAAATATTGTTTTCCCTTTACAGTTTCACCAAGCAAATTCCCAATTTGAAGCGATTGATTTCCGAAAGATAAATATTGATGTGCGATAAAGTTCATAAGGCTTGTTTAGTTTCATAAAGTTAAGTTTTTTTGTATAAACCTGTGTTATTTTACTGTGAAGAAAAAAGCCATCTAAAAAAGATGGCTTAAGAATTATATTTTTATTCGTTATTTCCAGAAATTTGATTGATTTTTTCTTCTAAAATCGGATAGTATTCAATCATTGAATCTTTTAAATTTCGATCCAAACTTAATGCATTTTGCAACGCTTCATTTCCTAATTGATCTTGCTCTGTAATATAATAAACATTGCTTAATTGATAGAAAAATTCGGCACGATTAAAATTCTTCAAAGCGCCTGTTAATAAGGCTGCAATCGCTTGTTCGTATTCGCCAACAGCAATTAAAGTTTCGACGTAAGCAAACCAAGTATTGAAAACCAAAGGTTTTAATTGAACCAATTTCGAAAGGTTTTTTATAGCTTCCTCAAACTTCATTTGTTTCAGAAAATAGTAAGTTGAATCTGTATAATATTCGTAACTATCACCATTCAATTCTATTGCACGCTGAATGTAATATTCGGCTTCTTCAATATTTTCTAATTTGTTGTAAAGCGAAGCTGCTTTTGCCCAAACTTTATCCAATTGTGGATCTTCTTTTATCGCAATATGATAAGCTTTTAATGCTTTTTGTGGTTTCTCTAACTTTTCGTACAATTCACCAATTTTCATATGCGTAACAGCTGGCGAATCATCAAATTCTAATGTTTCTTCTAGTGTTTCTATTGCTTTATTGTATTCTCCTAATTCTTCCAATGAAACTGCTTTGTTAGCATGACCAACAATAGAGTTAGGATTAATCGCGAGCACGTAATCCAACGCATTTATAGCTTCGTCATACATTTTTTTGTGATTGTACAACAGACCAAGTTGCAACCAAGAAACTTCCGAATATGGATTATCGTCAATAAAATCTTTCAGAAATTCGATGCATTCATCAGGATTATGAATTTCCTCGTAACATTGAATGATAGAATAGAAAGTATAATCGTTTTCTGGATTGAATTTCAATGCTTTTCTGAAAGCAATCAACGCAGAATGAACTTCATCTAAATTCAAATATTCATTTCCGATACAATTACAAATAAAATCAGTTTCTTCGTCGTCTATTTGCAAAGCTTCTTCATAAAAACTTATCGCTTTTCGAGGCATATTTTTCATTCCCCAAAAACGCGCTTGTACCAAAAGATAATCTAACTCGTTTGCAGCTAAATCCTTTAAATCTTTGATGAGTTTTGCAGCTTTTTTTAAATCCTCAATTGTAAGAAAATATTCAATTCTCTTGATTTTGATATCTATATTCTCGGGATGCATTTTTTCTGCAAAATCCAACGCACGTTTCGCATATTCGCTATCATTTACTTCAATATAGAATTCAAGAATTTCGACCAAATCCTCTGAATCGTAATATCTATATTCACGATTATCAAGCATTTGCTCAAAACCTTCAATTAGCTCGTTATTAAAAAAATCTTCGTCCATAGTGATAGACTAATTTACAAAATAAAATGTGCAAAAATCATAACGAATTGTTAGAGTTTTGCACATTTGTTAAACAATTAAAATAGATTGTTTTAGATAATATTTTTGATGCTTTCGATCATTTTATCAGCTAATTTATTTGCATTTTCTTCTGAAGTACTTTCAGTATAAATACGAATAATTGGCTCTGTATTTGACTTTCTTAAATGAACCCATTCTGTAGGGAAGTCGATTTTAACTCCATCAACCGTATTGATTTCTTCGTTTTTGTAAACTTCTTGAATTTTCACTAACAATTCGTCAACATTGATTTCTGGTGTTAATTCGATTTTCTTTTTCGCCATAAAATATGCTGGATAAGAAGCTCTAATTTCAGAAACTGATTTATCTTGTTCAGCTAAATATGTCAAGAATAAAGCAATTCCTACTAAAGAATCGCGTCCGTAGTGTAATTCTGGATAAATAATTCCACCGTTTCCTTCTCCACCAATTTTAGCATCAACGTTTTTCATTTCAACTACAACATTCACTTCTCCAACTGCTGATGGCGAATATTTTTGACCATATTTTTCAGAAATATCGCGTAAAGCACGAGAAGATGATAAGTTAGAAACTGTTGCTGAAGGCGTTTTTGATAATACATAATCTGCGACTGCAACTAATGTGTATTCTTCTCCAAACATTTCACCTTTTTCGTCGATAATTGCTAAACGGTCAACATCTGGATCAACTACAATCCCGAAATCAGCTTGTTCGTCGATTACTTTTTTGCAGATATCACCTAAATGTTCTTTTAAAGGCTCTGGATTATGTGGAAAATTCCCGTTTGGTTCGCAATACATATCGTAATGAATCACACCTAAACGTTGTAACAACTTAGGAATTGCAATTCCTCCAGTTGAATTTACCGCATCAATCGCAACTTTGAAATTTTTCTCTTGAATCGCTTTTGCATTCACTAATGGCAAAGCCAAAATTTTCTCGATATGTAAATCAATTGCATCATCAAAAGTTTCATAAGAACCTAAATCATCAACTTCAGCAAATGTATAATCATCTTTATCTGCGAAAGCTAAAATTTGTGCGCCATCTGCAGCAGAAACAAATTCTCCTTTTGCATTCAATAATTTCAATGCATTCCATTCTTTTGGATTGTGAGAAGCAGTTAAAATAATTCCTCCATCTGCATGCAAATGTGTCACCATAACTTCTACAGTTGGCGTTGTAGATAAACCTAAATCGACAACATTAATTCCTAATCCTTGTAAAGTTGAACAAACTAATTGAGAAACCATTTGTCCAGAAATACGAGCGTCGCGCCCTACAATTACTTTATATTCTGATTGATTTGATTGATTCTTAAGCCAAGTTCCGTAAGCAGCTGCGAATTTTACAGCGTCTATAGGAGTTAAATTATCTCCCGGTTTTCCTCCGATTGTTCCACGAAAACCTGAAATAGATTTGATTAGAGACATAAATTTTATTTTATAGTGTTACAAATTTACAAATTACAAAAACTTTTCTTATCTTTTTGGAACGATTTTAGTTAAGATTTACTTAACAATTTTTAAAACCATAAAAAATAGTATTAATTATGATGACAACTTCATTTATTATGTTAGGTATTACCGGAGTTTGGAGCTTTTTGGTATACTTAGTGTTCGGTTTAATTTGTGCTGGAATTGCTAAAGCAATAATGCCAGGTAAAGATCCGGGAGGATTTTGGGTAACTGCACTTATAGGTATTGTTGGTGCGTATTTAGGAGCTTATATGCGTACAATTTTAGGAATTTCTCATGATGGAGAAGTAAGTTTTTTCAGTCCATTGGATTGGATTTTTTCAATCTTAGGATCATTAATTTTATTATTTATCTGGAAAAAATTATTAGCTCCAATGTTTAATAAATAATTCATTACAATTATAAAAAAAATCCTTTATCAGTCTCTGATAAAGGATTTTTTTTATTCATACTATTTATAAAGGAAGAATGTTTTTTTCGTATTTCTGATTAATCATAATTGCAGAAGCTTCGTAAAACGCAATAAATCCGCAGATGATTCCTGTCCAACCAGCAAAATGTAAAATGCTTTGACTACCTGTAAAGTTACCTGCTGACAATAAAAAGAATAATAAGGTTAATGAACCAAATAATAATTTTCCTACTAAATTGCCTTTTAAGGTTTGTAAAAAGTTGATTAATGTAAATATTCCCCACATTCCTAAATAACATCCCATCGCATTTCCGTCTGGTTTTTCTACACCAAACATCGGTGCTAACCATGTAAATACAAGTGTTAACCAAAAAGCGCCATAAGACATGAATGCAATACTACCAAAGTTGTTTCCTTTTTTCCATTCCATAACGCCAGCTACAAATTGTGCTCCACCTCCAAAGAAAACACCCATTCCCATAATCATACTATTAACAGGGAAAAAACCTGCATTGTGTATGTTTAATAAAACAGTTGTCATTGCAAAACCAAATAATCCTAAAGGTCCAGGATTTGCTGTTTGATCTTTAATTGAGTAAATATTGTTCATGTTATTTATTATTTTGAGACAATAATAATCTGAAAATAATAAATAAAAAAGAATTTATTCATAAAAAGTGTATAACGTACACTATAAAAGTATTTTTAAGTGAATAAAATATTGGTATGTAATAAATTGAATACTTAAATTTTTTATTGTCTTAAATGAATAAAAAATCCGTTAATTATCATTAACGGATTTTTGAATTTGAAATATAATGTGATTATTTCTTTTTGTTCTTTTTTTGTTGCTCTTGCATTTCTTGTGCTTGTTGCATCATTTCTTGCATTTTCGAAGCAAACTTACCTGTCTTTTTAGGTTTTGTTTTATTTGTTTCGATGATTTGATGAATCTTCGCTTCGTGAATCATATATTTCTTAATATATAACACGATGAAAATATTAATCGCATTGGATACTAAATAATACCAAGATAGACCAGAAGCATAATTGTTAAGGAATACAAAGAAGAAAACTGGCATTACATACATCATGTATTTCATGAATTGCATGTTTGGCATTCCTTCTTGTTGTGGCATTTGGAAATTATCCATAGATCCAGAAACTTTAAAATAAATCATCATTGCAACAATGTATAATAAAGCGAATACACTTAAGTGACCATTAAGGAATGGAACCCATTCTGGTAATTTGATTAAATCATCGAATGCTGTTAAATCGTCTACGAACCAGAAAGGAACACCTCTCAAGTCGATTAAGTTCGGGAAGAAACGGAATAACGCATAGAAAATAGGAATTTGTAATAATGCTGGTAAACATCCTGCTAATGGATTGATTCCTGCATTACGATAAATTGCCATTGTTTCTTGTTGCTTCTTCATCGCATCTTTCGGATCCTTGTATTTTTCGTTGATTTCATTCAACTCTGGACGAACAACTTTCATCAATGCAGATTGACGGTATTGTTTGTACATAATAGGAGATAAAATCAATTTTACAACGATTGTCATCAAGAAGATTACCCATCCGTAAGTGATTCCTACAGAAGCTAACCATTTGAAAACGTTCAAGAAGAAATATTTATTCAACCAACCAAATAATCCCCAACCAAAGTCAATTAAGTTTTGGAATCCTTTGTCGTTGTAATCTTTCAACATTTTATAATCCAATGGAATAAAATCCCATGTGAATTTAGAATTGATTTCACTATTTTTCAACTCTAATTTAGAGTTTAAGTGATAGTGTTTACTATAAGTTAAATCTTCTTTATCAGAGTTTTTAGAACCACCTTTTGTTGTTTTAAACCCTTCATCATTTGATAAAACTGTTGCGAAGAATTGTTGTTTGTTGGCTACCCAAGAAATAGCTTCCTCTTCTTCCCATTCGTCAGAACCAAATAATTCGTATTCGATGTCTTTGTTTCCTTTGAACTGAAAATAAGTGTGTGACCAATATTTTTCTTGATCTTTCCCTTTCTCAGTACTGAAACCATCCATTGTCCACGCTAAATCTACATTTTTTTCAGAAGTGATGTTAGATAAACCTTGCGTTTTAACTTCGAAATCGATACCATAAGAATCTCCTAATGTATAGATGTATTGAATTTGACTATTTTGAGCATTCGCTGTAAACGTCACAATTGTATTGTTCGCATTTTTCTGTACTTGAGGCACAAATACTAAATCCGAAACATTAAGAACAGCTCCTTGTTTTGTTTTGAATGATAAGTTGAACTTACTTGATCCATCTTTTATCAAATGTAAAGGATCTTTGTGTCCATCTTTTTTGTCATTGTAAGCTGTATATCCAACGATTTGTACGTCAGAAATTTGAGCTCCTTTTGGCGAAAAAGTAACTTTTAATTTATCATTACTAACTTCAACATCTTTTGCTAATGTAGGGTCTACAGTTTGAAAAGCTTGTGTTGTAGCTGTTTTATTTAATTGTTCCTGTTTTTTCGCTTGCTCTTGCTTTTGAACTAATTCTTTTTTCTGTGCTTCGACCTCCGCTTCCGAAGGTTTGTTTAGAAAATAGAATACGCCAAAAAGAATTGCAATTAAAATAAAACCAATCGTTTGGTTAAAATCAAATTTTTTCTCTTGTTGCATTTAATAAATCATTTTGTTTATTCAATAAAGAAGCTTCGATAAAACTTATAAATAAAGGATGTGGCGAAGCAACTGTACTTTTATATTCCGGATGGAATTGTACACCTATATAATATGGGTGTTGATTATGTTCTAAAATTTCTACTAATTCTGTTTCAGGATTTTTACCAACTGGAATAAAATTGTTTTCAACAAATTCATCATAAAAATCATTATTGAATTCATATCTATGACGATGACGTTCTAAGATTTCGGTTGTGTTGTAAATTTTCTCAATTTTTGAATTTGGAGTTAATTCACATTTCCAATTTCCTAAACGCATTGTTCCTCCTTTGTCCGAAACATCTTTTTGATCTTCCATCAAACTGATAACAGGATAAGGCGTTGTTAAATCCATTTCTGCTGAATCTGCTTTCTCGTAACCTAAAACATTACGCGCAAATTCGATTGCCATAATTTGCATTCCTAAACAAATTCCTAATGTTGGAATATTATTTCTTCGTGCATAATTTGTAGCAATTATTTTACCTAAAATACCACGATCTCCAAAACCTGGCGCGATCAAAATTCCCGAAACTCCTTTCAATTGCTCTCCAACATTGTCTTCTGTAATATCGCCAGAATATACCCAACGAACTTTTACATTCGTTTCGCAAGTTGCAGCAGCATGTGTAAATGCTTCTGTAATTGATTTATAAGAATCGTGTAACGAAACGTATTTACCAACTAAAGCAATCTCGATTTCGTTTTTAGGATTTTTATGATTTGATAAGAATTTGTTCCAAACTGTAAAATCTGGTTCTTGATCAGTTGGCAAATCTAAGCCTTTTAAAACAACTTCGTCAAAATTTTGTTCATGTAATAAGAATGGAACCTCATAAATTGTGTCTGCATCCATACTTTCGATTACATTTTCTTTGCGAACATTACAGAATAAAGCCAATTTAGCTTTTACATCTTTTGGTAAATGACGCTCTGTACGTGTAACTAAAACATTGGCATGAATACCATTTTCCATTAATGTACGAACAGAATGTTGAGTAGGTTTTGTTTTTAATTCACCCGCAGCAGCTAAATAAGGGACTAATGTTAAGTGAATAACAGAAGAATTATGTTCTCCTAATTCCCAAGTTAACTGACGGATAGATTCGATATAAGGTAAAGACTCAATATCTCCAACCGTACCTCCAATTTCAGTAATGATGATATCATAATCACCTGTATTACCTAATAATTTGATACGACGTTTGATTTCGTTTGTGATATGAGGAACAACCTGAACTGTTTTTCCTAAATAATCTCCACGACGTTCTTTTTCTATAACTGTTTGATAAATACGACCTGTAGTAACTGAGTTAGCACGAGATGTTGCGCGGTTCAAGAAACGCTCATAATGTCCTAAATCTAAATCGGTCTCTGCACCGTCTTCCGTAACGTAACATTCTCCATGTTCGTAAGGATTAAGTGTTCCTGGGTCTACATTTATATAGGGATCCAATTTCTGAATTGTTACTCTATATCCTCTTGCTTCTAGTAGCATTCCTAATGATGATGCTACGATTCCTTTTCCTAACGACGATGTTACTCCTCCGGTAACGAAAATGTACTTTGGTGCTTTGTTTGTTTCCATTGAATCTTTAAATCAATGGTTGCAAATTTACGAATAAATAATGGGGTAAAAAAAAGTGGGAGTGAAATTTAGAGAAATAAAAATAGGCAAGCGATCTACATCACACCGCTACGACCGTATACCTTTGCTACGTTCCCGTCCTGGAGGATTCAACAGGAGCTGGTTGTGTAGGACTTGCCTGATGCAAAGGTAAGAAAGTTTTGTAAAAATAAAAGGGTTTAGGGAAAAAAATAAATAATTTTATCAAAAATGTAAATAATGAATTGATTTACAACAAAAAAGTGGAACTATAAAAGTTCCACCCACATTGAAAAAAATTAATTTACTTTAATAAAAGTAATTGATAAAATGAATTTACTTTATTATTGTTTAATAAATTTTACAGATTTGGTAGTATGATTTGAATTGATTGTAATAATGTAAATTCCTTTTGATAATGATGATACTTCAATCTTTTCTTTTATATTATTGAGATTTGATTTTTTAACTACTTTCCCGTCAATAGTTGTAATTGTATATTGATTGATAATATAATCAGATGAAATGTTAAGAGTTGATGAAACTAAAGTAGGATATACATTTATATTGTTTGTAGATTTGATATTTTCGTCTGTGTTTAATAGTTTTTCATCTAGCTTGACAACCCATCCTCTTCCAAAGTTAAAAGCAGAATTATCATAACCACCAATATATTTTCCGTTATTAGAGATTGTTAAAGCTGTTCCCATCATACCATCATAAGTATCAATAGAGAAACCAGCTTTTTTAACATAATCGCTTAAAAGTTGTACTTGATCGCCAAAAGATTCGTGCCAAATTACAGCCTCTCTAACTAGTTGATTAGCACTATTTATAGTGGTCATATATCCTACAGCAATTCCATTATCAGAAATATCTTCAAAAGCTCCTGCATAAAAACCATCATAGATTTTTATAGATTTTCTTTCACCTGTTTTATGATTATAGACCATAGGAAGTCCTTCCCATTCTCCTGCCATTAGCCCATTTACATTAATTTTCATGATATCTGAAACTGCGGATTTTGGAAGAGTTTCATCTATGTATGTAATCTTTAAATCTTGATCGATTAAACAAGGAATTCGTCTTGTTCCTCCATTATTTCCTTCATCATCAACCCATCCAGCCATTAACCCTTCGTCATTAATAGTGTAAACAGCTAATGCTAAATATTTTTCATTAAATATAGGTCTTAGTTCGCCTGTTTCTGTATAATAGATAAAAGATCCATATATATCTTTATCATTAATTCTTTTTGACATTTGGCCAACGATATACTTTCCATTTTCGGAATAATCAAAAACAGTAAAGGTACTTTTGCCGAAAACAAAATCTTGAAAAACGCCAATTTGTTTCCAATCATTAGTTTTTGTTTTAAAAGCAGGTACTTTATTACTTGTTCCAGAAATTTTCATTTCTCCAGTAATATCACCATTGTCATTTATTGTATTTAATTGACTTATTCCTAAAGCTGTTTCAGCAATGGTGTAAACTTTGGTGTTGTAATCGAAATATTTTACAGCAGATAAACCTAATCCGTTGTTATTAATACTCCTAATTGATGTACCTAAAGCTTGAGAAAAATAAGCTTCTGTTTGTGCATTTATTTGTAAACTACATAAAGTAACAAATAGGGATAAAAAGTAATGTTTTTTCATATAAATATTAATTTCTTGAATTCAAAATTAATATTCATTTTCAGAAATCACTTCTGTTTACTATTTGAAATTCGTGAATTATTAATTCATTGTTCTTTATTTAAGATAGCCGTTAATTCTTGGTGTAAAATTATGTTTTTTGAAGTTATTTTTTTCTTTTTTCTAAAATATAAAACACTGATTGTTAATACAATAAAACTTGATGTTATGACTATGAAAATAGTAGTGAAAAAAGAGTTTTTTAGATTGTAATTTTCTTCATCTTCAACAGCTTGAATAGCTTTATATACAGATTTTGTTTCTGATGATACGACATGCTTATTATAAATTGCTGATAAGCTATCTGCTTTTTCAAAAAGTCGCCAATTTTGTTTTGCAATTGCATTTAGGCTAATTAAATTATAGATATTTCTTTTTAATGTAGAGTCTTCTGTTTTGTTTAATGATTGTAATGATTTATTAAGATAATCAAGAGAGGTTTCATAATTATTTGTTTTAAAATAATATTCACCAAGCCCTTTTAGTGAATAGGCAATCAATATATTGGTTCCAGATTTTTTGGCTAACTCATACGATTTATGATAAGCGTCTTCAGAAGCTTTCGGATCAGACTTAAAATAACAAAAACCTAAGTTGTAATAAATAACACTTTTGTTAGATGAAGCAATAAACTTATTGTTTATTTTATCATAATTTTTTATAGCCTTATTAAAATAATCAATGGCAGTTTCACAATTGTTTAAATCTTTGAAAATTAATCCTCTTACTGTGTAGTTGTAACTAATTGTTTCAAATTTTTTATCCTCGTCTTTTATTTGGTTGATTATCTTTTCAGCTTCATTTAAATAAGTTAAAGATTTATCATATAATTTTAAATTCTGATAAATAGCTGCAATACGATGAATAACATCTATTTTTTGAGAATCATTTTTTAAGTTCTTAACAATATCATATGTCTTATTTAAATAAAATAATGCTTTTTCGTTGTCTCTTAAGTTAGCAAATGCATTGGCTTTTATAAAATAACTATCAACCAATATTTTTATGTTGCCATTGCTATTTTTTATTAAAATATCAGCTTGATTTATAGCTTTTTTAGGGTTGTTATATATGTTCTCTTTTGCAGTTTGGTATATGTTTTTTAGTTTAGTAGAGTCGCTTTGTCCAAAACACATCACACCGCTTAGAATAAAAATCGTAAAATAAATATTATACTTCATATTATTTTTGAGTCAGATTAATGGTTTTTATAAAAATAGTTGGAGTCGTTCCTGTATACGATTTGAAAGCAGAAACAAAACTGCTATGAGAAGAAAAGCCACTTTCTTCAGCTAAATAAGAAATTTTGTAATTTAAATAATTGGAATCAGAAGTTAGCTTATTTAATATATACTTTATCCGAAGTTCATTTATATAGGTATTGAAATTTTTTTCTTTGTGTCTGTTAATGATATCAGATAAATATTTTGTGTTCGTATCCAATTGAGAAGCAATTAATCCAAGCGAAACATTTTTTGATAAAAATTTATTAGTTTGTTCAAAAGAGTTTAATTTTTGTAGAATAGCCATTTCTTTTTCTTTAGAGATTAAATCTGTTTTGATTTGATTTTTTACTTCATCTTTAGAATATTGATTTTCTTTCTGCGATTCTTTTAGTGAATTAATAATAGCTTTTACAACACGAGTATTTTCCTTTTTTTTGTTTAGTAAAATTGTATAAACAAGTAAGATTAATATTAATAAAGCAATAGAAATTCCAGAAATAATGTGATAGATTTTTTCTTTTTTTAATTGTTTGGTTTCAATAATTTTTGATTGATGATGAAAAATAGAATTATTTATTTTTTGACTAATTTGAAGGTTTAGGGTAGAAATAGAATCGAACTTTTCATTATAAAAATTAAATTCATTCACATTGTGATTAGCTAAATATAAACTAGCCAAATTATAATATGCATCTTTTATTAGGTCAGAATGGTTAATTTTTTTAGCATAAACTAATCCTTTCTGATAATATGAAACAGCTTCTGTATTAGATCTTTTATCAAAATAATACTCGCCTAACAATAGATTTATTCTCGCTTTGAAATAATTGCCTATTTCCTTTTTTTCTTCTAATTGAGATAATAATTGAAATGCTTTGTTATACTGATGACTTTTTAAATATAATTTAGATAGGGTTAATTCTTCTTCTGTGTTTAGAGATTTTTTCTCTAATAGTGTTTTTAATGCATTAGAATAATCACCTTTATAAAAATATTGATTTGCTTGTAAAATTGAATTTTCGTCAGATGAATTGTTTAGTAAATATTTTTCTGAAAAATCGAGTAAGTGATAACGTTGATAAATTCTATTTAAAACAAGTTCTGATTCATGTATTAACTCTGTATTATTGTCCAAAATAGCTTCAGTATTTGCCTTTGCAGCATTGTCAAGAGCTTCATCATATTTTCCTCCAAAATAATTTGCATTGGCTAGTAAAATATAAGATTCTATTAATTCTGTTTTATCATTAGAATTTCGGATAAGATATTCTGCAATGGTTTTTGTTTCTTCAGGATTATTATATAAGATAGAATTATAATCTTTCAAATATTTTTGTAATATTAATCCTTGCGCATTTGTAACTTGGCATACAAAGCATAAAAAAACTAAGGCGAATGGGTAAAATCGATTAAAAAATAAATTCATTTCCTAACAAAAATAAATTTTTTATCAATACAAATTCCTTTTTAAATCATATAAAATAATGTATCATAGAATAAAGGATATAATTATCTTTGCAGAATGGTTAGTTTTAATAAAATTTTCAAAAACTCTTTGGTGCTTACGGCAATTACATTAGCATTGTTTTTCGCACTTTACTTTTATTTTTCGTTAAATGGAACAGTTTCTGTAAAAGATTATTACACTTACAGCTTCATGATTTGCTGTTTTATTGTATTACCTTTATATGCATTATATTGTTTCTTAACAATTTTCAATTTATCGAAAAATAAAGCAAAAAATCATCAAACTTCAGAAGAATTAATGACTTTCAAAGAAGGTTTCAAAGTTGGTTTCTACACAATTTTCTTCGCAGGAATCATGAGTTTGATTGTTATTTTTGTATTCTTCAATACTTATGGAGAATGGGCACAAGATAGTTTGAAACAAGGATTGTTAGACACTTTTACGTCTAATATGTCTGATCCAAAAGTCGCAAAAGATATCGAAACATTCAGAAATTCGGATGATTATAAAACACTTAATTTATTTACTGTGAAAAACTTCTTCGGATTATTCTCAATTTTCTTATCTTTCTACATCGCAATTGCAGCGATGTTTTCACAATTCTTAAAAAAACGTGTTTTTTAACATATGGATATTTCAGTTGTTGTTCCTTTATTGAATGAACAAGATTCCTTAGAGGAATTATTCTACAGAATCAAAAAAGTCTGTGAACAGAATGATTTTACATTCGAAGTTATTTTCGTTGATGACGGAAGTACAGATGATTCGTGGCAAATTATCGAATATATTGCCAACTTCAATACAGAAGTGAAAGGAATTAAATTCCGTAAAAATTATGGTAAATCTCCAGCACTTAGCGCTGCTTTTAAAGAAGTAAAAGGTGATGTTGTGATTACTATGGATGCAGATTTACAAGATTTTCCTGAGGAAATTCCGTCGTTATACAAAATGCTGAAAAACCAAAAAGCAGATATTGTTTCGGGTTGGAAAGAAAATCGTCAAGATAATAAGTTGACAAAAAATCTTCCTTCCAAATTATTCAATGGTGTTGCACGTAAAACGTCTGGTGTAAAATTGCACGATTTTAATTGTGGTTTGAAAGCTTATCGTTGGGAAGTGACGCAAAATATTGAATTGTATGGAGATATGCACCGCTATATTCCTGTTTTAGCGAAAAATGCTGGATATTCGAGAATTATTGAGAAAAAAGTAAAACATCAAGCGCGTAAATATGGTGTGTCAAAATTTGGAGCAAATCGTTTTGTAAATGGTTTCTTGGATTTGATTACACTTTTCTTTGCATCAAGATTCGGGAATAAACCAATGCATATTTTCGGTTTATTGGGAACATTGATGTTTATTTTAGGATTTTTCGCTTCATTTTATTTAGGTATTGAGAAATTATACAAAGTTTATATTTCGCATACACCAGCCAGATTAATTACAGATAGTCCTTATTTTTATATCTCGTTAGTTTTTATGATTTTGGGAACGCAATTATTTTTGGCGGGATTTTTGGGCGAGTTAATTGTTCGTAATAATCGCGATAAACAATTGTATTTAGTTCAAAAAGAATTGAATTTAAACTAATTAAATAACCAACTACTATGAAAAAAATAATTTTATTAGGATTTTTAGGTTTAGTTGCAACTTCGTGTTCATCATCAATTGATGGAGAAGGTGCTGCAACGGCTCAAAAAGAATATACTGCTGACAATATCAAAGATTTGAGCGTTTCGTGTAATTGTAATGTTATTTTGGTTCCGGGAAATAAATCTGGAGTTAAAGTAGAATCGCATCAAAATATTATTGACAATTTAGAAGTTGAAGCAAAAAATAATGCGGTTACAATCAAAGAAAAATCAAATGTAGACCATTATAGTGCCTATGATTTGTATGTTTATGTGACGCGTGATTTAGAAAAAATCGATGTGAATAAACAAACTTCTTTGACAACTTCTGGAACATTGAATGTCGATAAATTGACAATGAATGCGAAGGATCAAGCAAGAATTAATCAAACTTTTTTGATTACAAACAACTTTGATTTAAAAGCGGAAGATCAATCTAATATCATGTTAGAAGGAACTGCTGGAACTATGAAAGTGAAAGCTTATGGCGAAGCACAATTGAATTTGTTCAAATACGAAGTCAACGAAGCTAATTTCACAACTGATGATAATGCTTTGTTAGATATCAATGCGCGCCAAACGCTTTATGGTTCTGCAAAAGGAAACTCAATCGTTAATTTTATGGGCGATCCAAATAAGGATACAAAAATTGCCGACCGTGCCCAAGTATTAAAAAAATAAAAAATAAGAATGACTTCAAGTTTAGATAATGCTAAATTATGGCTTTCTGACGCTTATGATGCGGAAACAAGAAAGGCTGTTCAAGATTTAATTGATAATAATCCAACCGAATTAGACGATTCTTTTTATAAAAACCTTGAGTTTGGAACAGGAGGAATGCGTGGTATAATGGGAGTTGGAACAAATCGTTTAAACAAATATACACTTGGTGCAGCGACGCAAGGTTTAGCAAATTATATCAATCAACAATTTCCGAATAAAGAGAAAAAAGTTGCGATTGCTTACGATGTTCGCCATAATTCGGATACGTTCGCAAAAATGGTTGCAGATGTTTTGACTGCGAATGGAATCAATGTTTATTTGTTCGAATCTTTTCGTCCAACGCCAGAATTGTCTTTCACAGTTCGTCATTTAGGTTGTGATGCTGGAATTGTGTTGACAGCTTCTCATAATCCTCCAATTTACAATGGTTACAAGGTTTATTGGAATGATGGAGCGCAAATTGTTCCGCCACAAGATGGAGAAATTATCAACGAAGTAAATAATGTAAAAGTTGAAGAAATCAAATTTCAAGGGAACGATGCATTGTTGACATATATCGGAAAAGAAATTGATGAAGCTTTTATTGATGCTTGTGTAGCAAATGGAAGTTTTACGCAAGAAGGTAAAGAAGATATAAAAATTGTTTTCACTTCTATTCACGGAACTGCAGTTGCAATTACGCCAAAAGCTTTTGAAAAAGCTGGTTTTACTCAAGTTCATCAAGTTGCTGAGCAAGCAATTCCAAGTGGAGATTTCCCGACAGTAAAATCGCCAAATCCAGAAGAACCAGAAGCATTAACTATGGCAGTTGCTTTAGCAAATGAAATTGATGCTGATGTTGTGATTGGAACAGATCCTGATGCGGATCGTGTAGGTGTTGCAACGCGTAACAATGAAGGTGAAATTGTTTTATTAAATGGTAACCAAATGAACACTGTGTTGGCTTACTATTTATTAGAAAAATGGCAAGAAGCAGGTAAATTAGTTGGAAAAGAATTTATCGGTTCGACAATTGTAACGTCTGATATTTTCTATGATATTGCTGCTAAATTCAATGTTGATTGTAAAGTTGGATTAACAGGTTTTAAATGGATTGCTGATATGATTCGCAAATTCGAAGGCAAAGAAAGTTTTGTTGGAGGAGGAGAAGAATCGTTCGGATTTATGGTTGGAGATTTTATCCGCGATAAAGATTCTGTTACAACAGCTTTATTAGTTTCTGAAATTGCTGCTGTACAAAAAGCGAAAGGAAGTTCATTGTACAATAAATTAATGGAAATCTATCTTGAAATCGGAAAAGCATATCAAGAAGATTTAATTAGTATTGTAAAACCTGGAAAAGAAGGTGCAGAGTTAATTGCTAAAATGATGGTGGAATTTAGATCAAATCCTCCAAAAGAATTAGCAGGTTCTAAAGTTGTTCGTGTAAAAGATTTTCAATCTTCTATCGACAAAGATTTGACTTCTGGTGAAGAAAAAGCGATTGAAATACCTAAGTCAAATGTATTGATTTTCTATACAGAGGATGGAAGTAAAGTAGCTTGTCGACCTTCTGGAACAGAACCAAAGATTAAATATTATTTCTCTGTAAATGCTCCACTTTCTAACAAAGAAGATTATCCAGCTGTTCAAAAAGCGTTGTTAGCGAAAATCGATTTGTTGAAAGAAGATTTTAGCAAATAATTATTTAGAATAAATATTAATATAAATAGAAAATGGCTGTCAATTTTGACAGCCATTTTTTTATATGATTAAATTTTAATGTTAGAAAAACATTGAAAATAGATAATAAAATCCTGTTGCAATAAGTGCAGAAACTGGAATTGTCAAAATCCAAGCCCATAATAAACTAATTGTAACTCCCCAACGAACAGCAGAAACTCTTTTTACCATTCCAACACCAATAATAGAACCCGTAATCACGTGAGTTGTAGAAACTGGCATTTTGATATGTTCAGTAAAAAATAATGTAATAGCTGAAGCTGTTTGCGCTGTGAAACCTTCGATAGGAGTAATTTTTGTAATTTTATTTCCCATCGTTTTTAAGATTTTCATTCCGCCACCTAAAGTTCCTAAAGCAATTGCCGAGAAACACATAATCGGAACCCAATCATGAATATCAGTACTACTTGTTGTGATGAACCAATGTTTCCAATTGAAAACATCATTCAAAATCCAATCATTCATATCAGTATTAACAATCGCAGTTTGATTGGCAAGTAAAGCAAATGTGATTACTCCCATTACTTTTTGAGAATCATTCAAACCATGACCAATACTCAACATGGCAGATGAAACCAATTGCAATTTCTTGAACCAAGCATCTGCTTTATGCGGTTTTGCATTTCGACAAAGATTCAGCGTGATGATGTAAATAACATTACCAGCGACTAAACCAATAATTGGCGCGACCAAAATGAAAGCGATAATCGTTAAGATAATTGTACTATTAATCGCAGAAAAATCATAACCTGTCGCAGCTAATGCACCTCCAGCTAATCCTCCAATCAATGTGTGAGATGAGGAAGAAGGGATTCCTAATTTCCAAGTTAAAATATTCCAAGTAATAGCGGCAGAAAGTGCTGCCATAACAACTACAGATGGATTAGAGCCAAATGCGACAACAACATCTTCTTTGATAATTTTAGCGATTGTGTCTGCAACTCCGAATTCTCCAATGATAAATTTGGCAATGAAAAAAGCAACAAAATTGAAAAATGCAGCCCAAATAACAGCCTGAATTGGAGTTAAAACCTTTGTAGTAACAACGGTTGCAATAGAGTTTGCGGCATCGTGAAAACCATTTAAGAAATCAAATAAAATGGCTAAACCGATAATGATAAATAATACAGTTAATTGCATGGCGCAAATTTAAAACTTTCTTAAACTTATCATTTATCAATTTCGAAAATTATTTCAAAAATAAAAAAGGAGCTTATAAAAGCTCCTAAATATTAATGATATTGATTGTTATTTTTAAACAAATAATGTTACGATGTAGTAAATCAATGCAGCTAATAATGCTGAGACTGGAATGGTAAGAACCCAAGCCCAAAGTAAACTAATTGTTACTCCCCAACGAACTGCAGATACACGTTTCGTTAAACCTACACCAATAATAGAACCTGTAATTGTATGCGTTGTAGAAACTGGAATTCCGAAATGCTCAGAAATATAAAGCGTCATTGCTCCTGAAGTTTCAGCTACTACACCTTCTAATGGTGTTACTTTTGTAATTTTAGACCCCATTGTTTTGATGATTTTCCATCCACCACCCATTGTACCTAATGCGATAACAACAAACGATGTAATAGGAACCCACATCCAATGCGCTACGAAATATTGGAATTTATCTTCTGCTTGTACATAAGCTGGGTCAAAATCGACATTCATGTGATAGAAGATAACCGCTGCTCCAATAATACCCATTACCTTTTGCGCATCATTCATACCGTGTCCTAAAGAGAAAAGGGCAGAAGAAACCAATTGCAATTTCTTGAACCACCATTCTGCTTTTGCAGGTTTGGCTCTTTTACAAATATGAAGCGTGATTATGGTTAATATTGAGGCGATAATCATACCAATTAATGGTGCTAATACAATAAAGCATACAATAGGAATTACTTTTTTGTAAACAATTACATCTTCTCCACCAGCAGAAAAACCACCAGCATGAGCTAATGCAGCTCCAATAAAACCACCAATTAATGTATGAGAAGAAGAAGAAGGAATACCAAACTTCCATGTTAATAAGTTCCAAGAAATGGCAGCGATAATTCCAGCTAAAATAACTTCTAGTGTAATAAAATGCTCGTTAACCGATTTTGCAATCGTATTACCAATCTTAAATTCTCCAATCCAATAGACCGAAATAAAATAAGCTGCAAAGTTGAATGCTGCTGCCCAAAGTACAGCCTGAAAAGGTGTTAAAACCTTAGTAGCGACAATGGTAGCAATAGAATTTGCTGCGTCGTGAAAACCATTTATATAATCAAAAACAAAAGCTAAGACGATAATAGTAATCAATAACATTCCTGGCGTTGACGTAAGCATGCTCGAAAACGCTGAAAAAAATTCTGTCATAATCTTTTAGATTAAGTTATGGTTATGAGTGTTTTACCGCTACTGCTTCCAATACATTTGCAACACTTTTACACTTATCTGTTGCAGATTCTAATGAAGATAAAACTTCCTTGTATTTGATGATGTTTTTGGCATCAGTTTCGTTCTCAAAAATTTCTTGAACCGCTTTATCAAAAATACGATCCGATTTATTTTCTAATTTATTGATTCGTTCACATATTTCGTAAATACGATTTACGTTTCTCAAATCTTTCAATTGCTCAATTCCTTCACCGATTAATTGACAAGCCTCTAAGTTAACAGCTGTAATTTTGCGGATAGATTTTGTAATTTTATCTACTTGATAAATATTGATACGATTCGCTGCACCATTTAAATTATCTGCAACATAATCGATAGATTTTACTAATTGATAAATATCTTCTCTGTCAAAAGGCGTGATAAAGTTTTTACTTAACTCTAAATTTGTTTTTTGAGTAAGATATTCAATTTTACTTTCGATTTTAGAAATTTGTGCGATGTAATCTTCGCGTTCCTCAACTGGAGCGTTTACACATTCGTGTAACAATTCAGCTAATTTGATTAAACTTTTTGAAGCCTCCTCGAACAAAGGATAGAAAACTTTATCCTTTGGAGTAAATAATTTAAAAAATGAGTTTACCGACATTTAATAATGTTTTGAAGTGCAAAATTAATTTTTCTAATGTAAAATTAACATTAAATAAATGTTTACACGAAATAAACTTGATAATCTTTTCAATTTTAATTGCTTAAAATTAATTAAAATTGAAAAATGATTTAGTAACTAGTTTTTTAACTTTTATTCATTATAAATTGATAAATTTATGATAGACAAAAAACGAATACTTTAAAATTAATGTAATACTATAAAATGAAACCTCTACAATCTGAAAATCATCATCAATTTTTATCAACGCATTTTCTTGATCAAAACCCTCTTGGGTTTGCTTACTTCTCTGGTAACGAATTGTTGTTGTCTTATGCTAATTCCAATTTTTATAAATTTTAAGGTTTACAAAATAGTGTTATTGGAAACGTTGCAAAATCAATTTTTGAAAAGACTCAGCTTCTCGAAATTTATTCGATGATTACGAAAGTTTATCATTGCAATAATAGTTCGAAAGAAATGAAAGTTGTTGGTTTAAAAAATGAAGATAAAGGACAAACTGATTTTTTAGAGATAATTGTTTCATCTGTTATTAGTCCAGATAATAATTCTGTAGAAGGGGTTTCTGTTGTTATAAAGGAGATTGTTGAGCAAGATTACAATGAAAACACTTTAGAAAATTCTATCACTAATTTTGATTACATAGTTTCAAATTCATTGGCTTCTACAATTGTTCTAACTGGAATTGATCCAATAATTGAAGTAGCTAATCAAAAAATGGTTGAATTTTTAGGGAAAGGAAATTCACTTTCTGGTAATAGACTTTTTACTGTTTTTCCTGAATTAGAAACAGAAAATTTCCTGAAATTATACAAGAAAGTATATGTTGATAAAGTAGAGCAGGAGGAAAAGGAGTTTAAAGTAGATTACTTTTATAATAATATTCTTTGTAGTAAGTTTTTGCATTTGTTACTACGACCAAAATTAAATAATAATCGAGAAGTAGTCGCCATCATCATCTCGTTAATTGATATTACTGATTTAATCGAAACACGTGAAAAGCTTAGAAAAAATGAGAATCTGTTAAAAGCTTTTTTAGAACATGTTCCAGTTTCAATAAATGTTTTAGAAGGAGAAAATTTTGAGTATAAATTATCTAATAGTCTAACAGATCAGATTTGGGGGCATCATGTCGAAATAGGTTCTACTGTAAAAGATACAGTTTCATATATAAAAGATCGACCTATTTATAAAGATTTGCAATCGGTTTTTAAGACAGGTGAGCAAATCGAAAGAAAAGAACATCAGTTTTTAGATAATAATGGAAATATAAAATATGTCAATTATATTTTGCAGCCAATCAAAGATGAAGAAAATAAGGTTGAATATATTTTGACTTTAGGTTATGATGTGTCGAATGAAATTGAATATAAAAACAAATTAGAAGCTAACGAGAAGCGATTTAAAATTTTAGCAGATTTTATGCCTCAATTTGTTTGGACTTCAGACAAAGATGGTGTTGTGACTTATTTTAATAGAAATTGGTACGAAATATTTGGATTGGATGATAATATTGATCTGGATAAGAATTTTTGGAGTTTATTACATCCAGAATCTCTTGATAAAGTGCGAAATAGTTGGATGGATGCAGTCCGTCAAAATTCTACTTATGAAGTAGAATATCAATTAGTGAATCCAATTACCAATATCAGCAAATGGTATTTAGCACGTGGAAAAAGAGTTTGTAATGATAATGACGAAATTGAACTTTGGATTGGTACTTGTACAGATATTGATGATTTCAAACAATTACAGAAACAAAAAGACGATTTTATTGGAATAGCTAGTCATGAACTGAAAACGCCTTTGACAAGTTTAAAATTGTATGCACAATCTGTAGAAATAAATCTTCGAAAACAAGGAGATGAAAAAAATGCTGAAGTTGTTAAGAAAATGGAAACACAAATCAATAAACTGAATAAGTTGATTTCAGATTTGTTAGATGTTACCAAAATCCAAAGTGGACGAATGGTTTTACAAGATTCTATTTTTTTGATGGAAGATTTGGTTGCTGAAATTGTAGAAGAGCAGCAGATGTCTACAAAAACACACACAATTATTTTGAATAAAGAAAGTGTTGGATATATACGTGGTGATAGAGATAGAATAGGGCAAGTTTTGAGTAATCTTATTAACAATGCAGTGAAATATTCGCCAAATGCAAAAGAAGTAGAAGTAAATTTAGAGTTGATTGATGGTTTTGCAAAAGTTTCAATAAAAGATAACGGTTTTGGAATTCCTCAAAATAAAATTCACCAAGTTTTTGATCAATATTTCAGAGTAGGTAGCGAATATGAACAAGGAATTAATGGTTTGGGATTAGGATTGTTTATTTGTGCTGAAATCATAAATAAAAGTAGTGGTCAAATCTATGTCAAATCAGAATTACATAAAGGTTCTACTTTCTGTTTTGAGTTGCCAATTCTCAAATAATTTTTTCAATTATTCGCGATTATTATCATTTTTGAAATAAAAGATTTTACTATTATTGATTTTCTTGGTGAAATCTTTCTTCCACGTTAAAATACTGTAAAAAAATACTTAGCGAATTATAAAATTTTATAAATCAATGCAAAATAAATGTCTAAATATTTTTTTTTGCTAGAATATTTTGTAGTTTTGCATGCCCAAAAAATGGGTTTAATCCAAATTTAAAAGGAAATTTAATTAGTATGCCAACAATTCAACAATTAGTTAGAAAAGGTAGAAAAAAACTAACCAAGAAGAGTAAATCGGCTGCATTGGAATCATGTCCACAACGCCGCGGTGTTTGTACACGTGTTTACACTACAACTCCTAAGAAACCTAACTCAGCAATGCGTAAAGTTGCTCGTGTTAGATTAACAAACGGGAAAGAAGTTAACGCGTACATCGGTGGTGAAGGTCATAATCTTCAAGAGCACTCGATAGTATTGGTTAGAGGAGGTAGAGTTAAAGATTTACCAGGTGTGCGTTACCACATTGTACGTGGAGCGTTAGATACTGCGGGAGTAAACGGACGTACTCAACGTAGAAGTAAGTATGGAGCGAAACGTCCTAAAGATGCTAAAAAATAAATTTAAGGTAAGATGAGAAAGACAAGAGCTAAAAAAAGACCTTTACTTCCAGATCCTAAATTTAATGATCAGTTAGTAACTCGTTTCGTAAACAACTTAATGTACGACGGAAAAAAATCTGTAGCATTCAAAATTTTCTATGATGCGTTAGAAATCGTAGATTCTCGTAAAGAAGATGCAGAAAAAACTTCATTAGACATTTGGAAAGAAGCATTATCTAATGTAATGCCTCACGTAGAAGTACGTTCTCGCCGTGTTGGTGGAGCTACATTCCAAATTCCAATGGAAATTCGTCCAGACCGTAAAATTTCAACAGCAATGAAATGGTTAATCAAATATTCTCGTAACAGAAACGAGAAATCGATGGCTCAAAAATTAGCTGGAGAAATTATTGCAGCTGCTAAAGAAGAAGGATCTGCCGTTAAAAAACGTCAAGATACTCACAAAATGGCAGAAGCTAACAAAGCATTCTCTCACTTTAGATTCTAATACACGATGGCAAGAGATTTAAAATACACAAGAAACATTGGTATTGCTGCTCACATCGATGCAGGAAAAACTACAACGACAGAGCGTATCTTATTCTATTCAGGTAAGAATCATAAAATTGGAGAAACTCACGAAGGATCAGCTACAACTGACTGGATGGAGCAAGAGGCTGAAAGAGGTATTACAATTACTTCTGCAGCTGTAACAGTAGATTGGACATTCCCAACAGAACAAGGTAAACCATTACCAGACGCTAAAGGATACCACTTTAATATTATCGACACTCCTGGTCACGTTGACTTTACAGTAGAGGTAAACCGTTCTTTACGTGTTTTAGATGGTTTAGTTTTCTTATTCTCAGCAGTAGATGGAGTTGAACCTCAGTCTGAAACAAACTGGCGTTTAGCAGACAACTATAAAGTTCCTCGTTTAGGTTTCGTTAACAAAATGGACCGTCAAGGAGCTGACTTCTTAAATGTATGTCGTCAAGTACGTGAAATGTTAGGATCAAACGCTGTTCCTATCGTATTACCAATCGGTGACGAAGCAGACTTTAAAGGAGTTGTAGATTTAATTAAAAACCGTGCAATTGTATGGCATGATGAGAATCATGGTTCTACATTTGATGTTGTTGAAATCCCAGCTGATATGGTTGACGATGTAAGACAATTCCGTGGTCAATTAATTGAAGAAGTAGCTGCGTACGACGAGAACTTATTAGAGAAGTACATGGAGGACGAAAACTCTATTACTGAAGAAGAAGTTCACGCTGCATTACGTGCTGCAACATTAGATATGTCTATCATCCCAATGACTTGTGGATCTTCGTTCAAAAACAAAGGTGTACAATTCATGTTAGATGCTGTATGTCGTTACTTACCATCACCAAGTGATAAAGAAGCGATCCCAGGAACTGACCCAAAAACTGATGAGCCTATCACAAGAAAGCCTTCAGTTGATGAGCCATTCGCAGCATTAGCATTCAAAATTGCTACTGACCCATTCGTAGGTCGTTTAGCATTCTTCCGTGCTTATTCAGGTGGATTAGACGCTGGATCTTACGTGTTAAATACTCGTTCTGGTAACAAAGAACGTATTTCTCGTATCTTCCAAATGCACGCGAACAAACAAGAACCTATCGAGAGAATCGAAGCAGGTGATATTGGAGCTGCAGTAGGTTTCAAAGATATCAAAACAGGAGATACTTTATGTGACGAAAAAGCACCTATCGTATTAGAGTCTATGGACTTCCCAGATCCAGTAATTGGTATCGCAGTTGAGCCTAAAACGAAAGCTGACGTTGATAAATTAGGTATGGCTTTAGCTAAATTAGCTGAAGAAGATCCAACATTCCAAGTAAAAACTGATGAGGCTTCTGGTCAAACAGTTATTTCTGGTATGGGTGAGTTACACTTAGATATCATCGTTGACCGTTTAAAACGTGAATTTAAAGTAGAGGTTAACCAAGGAGAGCCTCAAGTAGAGTACAAAGAATCATTCTCTCGTCCAGCTAATCACCGTGAGGTTTACAAAAAACAATCAGGTGGTCGTGGTAAATTTGCTGATATCGTTTTCGAAATGGGACCAGCAGATGAAGGAAAAGTAGGTTTAGAATTCGTTTCTGAAATTAAAGGTGGTAACGTTCCAAAAGAATTTATCCCTTCTATTGAGAAAGGTTTCAAAGCTGCAATGAAGAATGGACCTTTAGCAGGATTCGAAATGGATTCGTTAAAAGTTACTTTAAAAGATGGATCTTTCCACCCTGTGGATTCTGACCAATTATCTTTCGAGTTAGCTGCTCAAATGGGTTATAAAGCCGCTGCAAAAGCTGCTGGTGCTCAAATCTTAGAGCCTATCATGAAGTTAGAGGTTTTAACTCCAGAAGAAAACATGGGTGACATTGTAGGTGACTTAAACCGTCGTCGTGGTCAAGTATCAGGAATGGATGATAGAAATAACGCTAAAGTTATTAAAGCTATGGTTCCATTAGCAGAAATGTTCGGATATGTAACTTCATTACGTACATTATCTTCTGGTCGTGCTACATCTACAATGGAATTCGATCACTACGCTCCAGCACCAACAAACGTGTCTGAAGCTGTAATCGCTAAAGCAAAAGGTAACGCTTAATTCAAGAAAAATGAGTCAAAAAATTAGAATAAAATTAAAATCTTACGATTATTCTTTAGTTGATAAATCAGCTGAAAAAATCGTAAAAACTGTAAAAGCTACAGGAGCTGTTGTTAATGGACCAATTCCATTACCAACTCACAAAAGAATCTTTACAGTTTTAAGATCTCCACACGTTAACAAAAAATCTCGTGAGCAATTTCAATTATCAGCTCACAAAAGATTATTAGACATTTATTCTTCTTCATCTAAAACAGTTGATGCTTTAATGAAGTTAGAATTACCTAGTGGTGTTGAAGTAGAAATTAAAGTATAGTTAGCTGTATTTTAAATAAATATAAACCCTGAGACGTGCACATCTCAGGGTTTTTTTTATTAATAGATATTGAAATAAGATAAAAGTTAAATGAATTTTAATAATTTCTTATCTATTATTAGTTGTGCTAAGAACTAAGTTAAATTTTATTTAGTAATAGTTTTATAGCTCATAATTTGACCTCTCAAGGACTTTTGAAAAAGAAGTTCGTGTTTATAGTTTATCTTCGATCACTTCAATACAAGAAAAAGTACGTTCATAATTTATCTTTTGTGTATAGGTTTAAAGTTTTTTTTCTAGTATCATATCGCATGATTACTTAAATAGTATTTAAACCTTTATTTACTTTCTCTTTTTCTCATAATTTAGATAATAATAATTCAAAATTATCCAAATTTGACATTTGCTATAGTAATAAAATCCTAATTTCTTCTGTAGAATCATTAGATAACATTTGTTATTGACGACTCTTTTATAAAAAAAATTATTGCTTCCTAAATAATATTTTCTCTTTCCTGTGTCGAAGTCTAAGTTGTTTTTAATAAAAATCTTATTTAATTAATAAGCATTTATAAACAAGTTTTAATGAGTTGTATTTCATAAGAATTGAATAATTAACTCGCTGAATAAATTGATATTCAATAAATTATGTTGTGAAATATTTTGAAAAATCCTTTTTTCATTTTTTCTTTGCGTTAACTAATTTTAAAACTATGAAGAAAAATTTATTCAGTTTTGTCTTAGTCGTAATGTTATCTTCAATTTCTTACGGACAAATAGGCATAAACACAGATAAACCTACATCAACATTGGATGTTTCTACTAAAAAAAATGGCTCGATTCTAGAACCACAACCTTATGGAATTCAAGCTCCACGTCTAACAAAACAAGAGTTGTCAAATTTACCTGCGAATACATATGGTACCAATCAAGAAGGGGTAATTATATATATAAATAATGTGACAGGAAACAACTTTGTCGACTCAACTAAAAAAATCACAAAAGAAGGTTATTATTATTACAATGGTAAAGAATGGATAACAATGGAAGGAAGTTCTTCTGCTTTTGGAGGTTGGAATATTGTAGGGACAGAAGCTAACGGTACTACTAGTTCACAAAATATTTATCAAATGGGAAGAGTAGGAATCAATACTGACAATCCAATTCATCAGTTAGATGTCAACGGAACAATGAAAATTAAGAATCTTACAAATGGAGATGCTTCAGTAGTTAATGATGATTTCGGCTTATATAATCAAAATGCTAACTCTTGGATGAGATTTGCTGTAAAAGGAAGTGATAACAATGAAAATGGTAAATCTGCAATAGCTTTCTATACAACAGCTACAGAGGCTAAACCAAATGGAGGTTCGGGAACAGCAGCTATGATGATAGCTGGAGGGCGTGTAGGTATAGGAACAAATAATCCCGATACTAATTATAAACTTAATGTTATAGGGAATTCACGCTTTAATGATAAAATAGTAACTGGTAAAAATTTATCGATTGAGGGAGATACAGGAGTAGACAGTAAATATCTTTTAAGTTTACAAGTAGCTAAATCTGGAACAACTTACGGAAGAATGGATACAGATAGAGGAATGAGATTTCATGAAAATGGCAATAACGTAGCGGAAATCACAGCAGGTTTGGTAGGTGCTTCAAATTTAAATATACCTAATGATGATTCGAACAGATACCTATCATTTAAAGTGAGGAATACAGATAATATTAATTCATCTACAATGATTATTAGAAGTTATGGTGATAAATCTCAAGACAGTAGAGTTGGAGTGGGAACGGTTAATCCAGGAAACAAATTGGAAGTAACAAGTGGGACAGAGGGTAATTCTGGATTACGCTTAACAAATATTAAAAACGCAGAAAGTTTAGCAACGAATGAAAATGGTGATATTGTAGCGATATCTTCTAATAAAATGAATGTTACTCTAGCCGCAAATCAATCAACAAATTCAATTAACTTAAAATCAGGAGGAGAGTCAAGTGCGGTCGTTAGAATATTAGATAGTTGTGGTCAAAGAATTTCTTTCAAACTTTTTGTAACAGGAGAAGGAAGCAATTGGGGCTTTGACTATGATAGTGGTACAGTGGCGTCGAAAGGTACTGCAATTACAACTATTACTTCTCAAAAAATATCTAATAAAGAGATGAAAATAACAACAACAGGGTTGTTATGTAGCTCAGGAGGATATAATGGAACAGTTAATTTTACCGCTAAAGTAGAAGATGGTAAATTAGTAATAACAAATAGTTAATGTTAAATATGAAAATATATCTAAAGTTTATAACATTAATTAATTGTTTGTTCTTTATAAATTTTTCTTACGCAAAAATAACTGAAGTAAACAAAAATAAAGAATTGGCTAATGTCATTACAGATCCTGTAATTGTGGAAGTAAAACAATTATTGAGTACATGGACTGATCGCGAAAGATTAGGAACTCAATTTCCTCAAGCTGATTTTACAATATCAGGAATATATTTACCCGCAGGAAATTCGTTGACTGTAAAAGTTGAAACTCTGATCAATCCAACTGATGGTGCGAAACCTATGATTGTATTAGGAACGCCAGGAAGAGATGGCGAAGAATGGAATCTCCCTAAATTTACGTTAAACGAAGGTGTGAATACGATCAAGCCACAGCTAACAGGGAAGATGGTTTATATAAGATACGTTTCAGAAAATAAAACTCCGAGTGGTAAAGTAAGAATTAGTTTCGAAAATACAACAGAATATATCAAACATCCTTTATATATACAAGGAACAACTACGGTAAACGATTTTATTAATCAGATGAAAGAAGCACCAGCAGAAGTTGATGCTATAATGACAGATAATAAATATTCTATACTTGTTTTTCCTTCGGTATCTATTTTGAAATTTCTTTTACCTGGAGATAAACAATACAGTCCTAATAATATTGATTTTTTATTAAAATTATACGAACGAATAATGAAAATATCTTGGGATGGAATGGGGCTTAGCGATAGTGACCCTAATCCATTGCATCATCTTCCAAGTACTGACAATAGGCTTTTTGTAACAGAGAGTAGAGTATCTTTAGGAGATGCTGTAATGAATGCGGTAAATTATCGCATAATGGTATCTAATTCAGATTCTCAGATAATAAAAATGCTGAGTCCTACAGAATTGTATGGGAACCCTTGGGGTGTTGCTCACGAATATGGACACTTAATGCAACAAAACAATGTGAAACCAAATAGTATGGGGGAGGTTAGTGTAAATTATTATGTAGTTAATGTAAAAGAAGTTTTTGATAAAGAATTAGGTTTACCACCATTTATTAGAAAGAATAAATCTTACTGGGATAATATGATAGATAAACTTTCTCATCCAAAAGAAGAACCTAATTATTGGAGAAGTAGTGGTGATGATATGTTTTCTTTTTTTGATCAACTGAGAGTTATTTTTGGAAATGATATTTTTAGAGTACTTTCTAGAATTGTTAGAGAACAAGGAAATCAAAGTTTAGATTTAAGCGATGACGATGAAAAAAAATATAATTTATTGAGTAAACTAATAGAAATAACTGGATACGATTTAAGATATACTTTTGAAAAATGGGGAATGTTAAAAAGCTTAAATCCATATTATAAAGAAAGTATTAATAGATTAATTGAAGAAAGAAATATTCAACCATCTTCATATGACGAAGTTTTTTATCTTGTTACTCCATATAGCACTCCTAATCCATTACCTGTACTACCTCTACCTTTGCAAGGTATAAAAACATATACAAACACTGATTTGCAACCAACAAATGAGTTAGATTCAAAAAACAAATATTGTAATTACGAAAGTAAAACAGGGGATTTTAAAGATACAAGAGATGGAAAAATCTATCCGTACAAAACATATGGAAACAAAGATTGGTTTATGACAAATTTGAACTACGCAGATTCAGAATCAATAGCCGTTCCTACAGATCTTACAGGGCAAGTTTATGGCAAATATTATTTTATTGCTTCGAGTAAAAATGTATGTCCTTCTGGATGGAGTTTGTCTTCTTATTCTGATTGGCAAGATTTAATTTTTTTTGTAAAACAAAATTATGAACTGAACGATTCTCAAACAATAGCTTCATTAAAATGTGGAGGAGATAGAGATAAAGTTACAGACGGTTTGTGGGGAAAAGGGCCGGGAAGCTATTCAGAACAAGAATTAATAAACAAAGTAGGTTTTAATATGTTGCCAGCAGGATTGTACGATTCCAACATAGCTGGTTACGAAACAAAAAAAGATGAACTTGGGTCTGGAGCCCGATTTAAGACAGAAAATTGGTTTGTCCAGAATTTTGATAAATATACTGATGTGACAAGTAGAAATAATCGAAATAGTAGACATTCTAGCTCTGTAAGATGTGTAAGAACATCTGTAAATGCAAACAATGTTCAGTCAAAAGCAAATTTCGAAATTGAAATAATAAATGAGAATAATTAGAATATGAAATTTATTTATTCAAAAATTTTAATTAAAATGAAGTTGAAATAACTTGATATAAAAATAATTAGAACTAATTTTGTTGTTTACAAATTAATTCATACATTTGCATGCTAATTTTAGAGAAGATCTCTAGTGGTCGAAAGTCCACATTCTCTGAAATATTAAACAAATTATTAACATATTTTAATCAAATGTCAGGTATCATTGGTAAAAAAATCGCGATGACTAGCTTATTTGATGAGAACGGGAAAAATATTCCTGTGACAATCGTAGAGGCTGGGCCATGTGTGGTTACTCAAGTCAGAACCGTAGAGAAAGATGGGTACGTTGCTGCTCAACTTGGTTTCGATGACGCAAAAGAAAAAAACACGACTAATGCTTTAAAAGGTCACTTTAAAAAAGCAGGAACGACTCCAAAGAGAAAGTTAGTTGAGTTTTACGGTGAAGAATTCGTGAACTCTTTAACTCTAGGAGGAGAAGTTAACGTTGAATTATTCAACGAAGGAGAATTTGTAAGTATTACAGGTACTTCAAAAGGAAAAGGTTTCCAAGGTGTTGTTAAACGTCATGGTTTCGGTGGGGTAGGTCAAGCTACACACGGTCAACATAACCGTTTAAGAGCTCCAGGTTCTATCGGTGCTGGTTCAGATCCATCTCGTGTATTCAAAGGAATGCGTATGGCTGGAAGAATGGGTGGTAAACAAGTTACTGTTCAGAACTTAAAAGTACTTAAAGTGGATACTGAGAAAAATCTTTTAATTGTTAAAGGTGCTATCCCAGGTCCTAAAAATTCATACGTAATCGTTAGAAGATGGAAGTAGTAGTATTAAACATCAAAGGTCAAGAAACTGGAAGAACAGTATCTTTAGACGAGGCAGTTTTCGGAATTGAGCCTTCTACACACACAGTGTACTTAGAAGTTAAACAATATTTAGCAGCTCAACGCCAAGGAACGCACAAAGCAAAAGAAAGAGCTGAGATTGCGGGATCAACTCGTAAAATCAAAAAGCAAAAAGGAACAGGTACAGCTCGTGCTGGTTCTATCAAATCTCCAGTGTTTAGAGGAGGAGGTAGAGTTTTCGGACCACGTCCAAGAAACTACTCTTTCAAATTAAACAAAGCACAAAAGAGATTAGCTAAAAAATCAGTTTTATCACAAAAGTTAGCTGAGAATGAAATCAAAGTTGTTGAAAACTTTTCTTTCGAAGCACCAAGAACTAAAGAGTTCAAAACTGTTTTAACTGATTTAGGATTAGAGAACACAAAATCATTATTCGTATTAGGTGAATCTAATAGCAATGTATATTTATCTTCTCGTAACTTACAAAAAGTTAAAGTTGTTACAACTGAGGAATTAAATGTATTTGATTTAATCAATGCTTCTCAAATCGTATTTTTAGAAGGTTCTTTAGCAACAGTTCAAGAAAATTTAACAAAATAAGACGAAGAAAATGGGAATCATAATTAAACCAGTAATTTCAGAAAAAGCAACTAATAACAGTGAGTTGTTAGGGCAATATTCGTTTTATGTAGACACAAAAGCTAACAAAATTCAAATTAAAGAAGCTGTAGAAAAAACTTACGGTGTATCTGTAGTTTCTGTTAGCACTTTAGTATCTGCTCCAAAAGTAAAAACTCGTTACACAAAAACAGGTTTTCAAACTGGAAAAACAAATAAGTTGAAAAAAGCGATCGTTAGCTTAGCTGAAGGTCAAGAAATAGAGTTGTTCGGATAATTTAAGAATTAAAAAATGTCAGTAAGAAAATTAAAACCTATCACCCCGGGACAACGTTTTAGAGTGGTTAATGAATTTGCGGCAGTAGATAAAAATGCTAAGCCAGAGAAGACATTAGTTGAAGGAAAATCTAAATCGGGTGGACGTAACAACACTGGTAAAATGACAATGCGTTATATCGGTGGTGGACACAAACAAAAATATCGTATCATCGACTTCAAACGTGATAAAGAAGGTGCTGCAACTGTAGAATCTGTACAATATGATCCAAACAGAACTGCATTCATCGCTTTATTATCTTACGAAGATGGTGAAAAACGTTACATTATTGCTCAAAATGGTTTGAAAGCTGGACAAGTAATTGTTTCAGGTGAAAACGTAGAACCAGAAGTAGGTAATGCTATGAAGCTTAAAAACATGCCATTAGGTACAGTAATCTCTTGTATTGAGTTACGTCCAGGGCAAGGAGCGGTTATGGCAAGAAGTGCAGGTACTTATGCTCAATTAGTTGCGCGTGATGGTAAATATGCTATCGTTAAGTTACCAAGTGGTGAATCAAGAATGATTTTAGTGGAGTGTAAAGCAACAGTAGGTGTTGTTTCTAACACAGACCATCAGTTAGAAGTTTCTGGTAAAGCTGGTCGTTCTAGATGGCAAGGTCGTCGTCCAAGAACTCGTCCAATGGTTATGAACCCTGTAGATCACCCAATGGGTGGTGGTGAAGGTCGTGCGACAGGAGGTATCCCTCGTTCTCGTAACGGTATTCCAGCGAAAGGTTACAAAACTCGTGACAAGAAGAAAGCGTCTAACAAATATATTGTTGAAAGAAGAAAAAAATAATTTATGGCACGTTCATTAAAAAAAGGACCATTCATCCACTATAAATTAGAAAAGAAAGTTCTTGCTAACGTAGAAAGCGGTAGCAAAAACGTGATCAAAACATGGTCAAGAGCATCAATGATTTCTCCTGATTTTGTTGGTCAAACAATCGCAGTACACAACGGAAAGCAATTTATTCCTGTTTATGTTACTGAGAACATGGTAGGTCATAAATTAGGTGAGTTCGCTCCTACACGTACTTTTAGAGGTCATGCCGGAGCTAAAAACAAAGGAAAAAAATAGTAAAGGGCCATGGGATCTAGAAAAAGATTAAGTAACGAAAGAATCAAAGAAGCTAACAAGCAGATAGCTTTTGCGAAATTAAATAATGTTCCTACTTCTCCTCGTAAGATGAGATTAGTAGTAGATATTATCCGTGGAGTTGAAATTCAAAAAGCTTTAGGTATTTTAAAATATACTAAAAACCACGCTTCAATCCGTTTAGAAAAATTGTTATTAAGCGCTATCGCTAACTGGCAAATCAAAAATGAAGGAGCTGATGTTGAAGAAGCTGGATTATATGTAAAAGAAATCTCTGTTGATAGTGCACGTCAATTAAAAAGAATTCGTACTGCACCTCAAGGAAGAGCACATAGAATCAGAAAACGTTCAAACCATGTAACTTTGGTTTTAGGAACTAAAGAAGATAAACAAAAAGTACAAGATTAAGAATATGGGACAAAAAACTAATCCAATCGGAAATCGTTTAGGAATCATCAGAGGATGGGATTCTAACTGGTACGGTGGAAATGATTACGGTGATAAAATTGCAGAAGATGCAAAAATTCGTACTTATTTAAGAGCACGTTTGTCTAAAGCCGGAGTTTCTCGTATTTACATCGATCGTACTTTAAAATTGGTTACAGTTACTGTAACTACTGCTCGTCCAGGTATCATTATTGGTAAAGGTGGACAAGAAGTTGACAAATTAAAAGAAGAGTTAAAGAAAATCACTGGTAAAGAGGTTCAAATTAACATCTTCGAAATTAAGAGACCAGAATTAGATGCAATCTTAGTAGGGGATAGTATCGCTCGTCAAATTGAGAATCGTATTTCTTACCGTCGTGCTATTAAAATGGCAATTCAATCAGCAATGAGAATGAACGCAGAAGGAATCAAAGTTCAAATCTCTGGTCGTTTAAACGGTGCAGAGATGGCACGTTCTGAAACTTATAAAGAAGGACGTATTCCTTTGTCTACATTCCGTGCAGACATTGATTACCACATTTCAGAAGCTCATACAACTTACGGTCGTTTAGGGATCAAAGTATGGATCATGAAAGGTGAGGTATATGGTAAGAGAGAATTATCTCCATTAGTTGGATTACAGAAAAAACAGAAAAAATCTGAAAACAACAGAAAAGGAGGTGAAAGATCTAATAATAGAAAGCGATAATTTAGTTTAACAACTAACATAAAGAATTAAGTAGATATGTTATCACCGAGAAGAGTAAAGTTTAGAAAAACCCAAAAAGGTAAGATGAAAGGTGTTTCTCACAGAGGAACTCAATTAGCTTACGGGACTTTCGGGATCAAATCTTTAGACGAAGCGTTTATTACAGCACGTCAAATCGAGGCAGCTCGTATTGCTGCAACTCGTTTCATGAAGAGAGAGGGTCAATTATGGATTAAAATATTTCCAGATAAACCAATTACTAAGAAACCAGCAGAGGTACGTATGGGTAAAGGTAAAGGTGCACCAGAATATTGGGTAGCTCCTGTACAACCAGGTCGTATCTTATTCGAAGTAGGAGGTGTGCCAGTAGAGGTTGCAACTGAAGCATTGCGTTTAGCAGCTCAGAAGTTACCTGTTAAGACTAAGTTTATCGTTGCACGTGATTTCCAAAATTAATAATTTCAAAAATTAAGAAAAAATGAAAGCAGCAGATATTAGAAATCTAAGTGTTGAGGAGTTACAAGCTAAAATAGCTGAAGAACAAGCGAACTACGATCAATTAAAATTGACAAACGCTGTTTCTCCTGTAGCAAATCCAATCGGTATTAGAGACTTACGTAGAACAATTGCTCGTTTGAATACCGTGTTAAACGAAAAACAATCATAACAGTAATCTGTAACTGATGGAAAGAAAATTAAGAAAAGAAAGAGTAGGTTTAGTTACATCAAACAAAATGGAAAAAACCATTGTTGTAGCTGAAACTAAGAAGCAAAAGCACCCATTCTATGGGAAATTCGTTTTAAAAACGAAGAAATATACAGCGCACGACGAAAATAACGAGTGTAACGAAGGTGACACAGTGCGTATCATGGAGACTCGTCCTTTGTCTAAAAACAAAAGATGGAGATTAGTAGAAATCATTGAAAGAGCTAAATAAGATAAGTTATGTTACAACAAGAATCTAGATTAAAAGTTGCAGATAACACAGGAGCTCGTGAAGCATTAGTAATCCGCGTTTTAGGTGGTACTAAAAGAAGATACGCATCAGTAGGTGACAAAATCGTAGTTGCGATCAAAGAAGCTACACCTTCAGGAAACGTTAAAAAAGGTGCTGTATCAAAAGCTGTTGTAGTTAGAACTAAAAAAGAAGTTCGTAGAAAAGACGGTTCATATATCCGTTTCGACGATAATGCATGTGTATTATTGAACACTCAAGGAGAAATGCGTGGTACTCGTGTATTCGGTCCAGTTGCTCGTGAGTTACGTGATAAAGAATATATGAAAATTGTATCATTAGCCCCAGAGGTATTATAATAGAACAACATGGCAAAGTTAAAAATTAAAAAAGGAGACAAAGTAGTCGTTTTATCAGGATCTAACAAAGGTCAAACTGGTACTGTGTTACGCGTATTCCCTGACAAAGCTAAAGCTATCGTTGAAGGGGTTAATATTGCAAAAAAACGTGTAAAGCCAAGCGCACAAAATCCACAAGGTGGAGTTGTTGAAAAAGAAGCTCAAATCTATTTATGTAAATTGGCTTTAGTAGATCCAGAAACTGGGAAAGCAACGAAAGTAGCGATCAAAGAAGAAGGAGGGAAAAAAGTAAGAATTGCTAAAAAATCAGGAAAAGCTATCTAAGATGAGTACAACAACATACACACCTCGTCCGCAGGTTAAATATAAAGAAGAGATTGTAGCTGCTCTTAAAGAAGAGTTCGGATACAAATCTATTATGCAAGTTCCTAAATTAGAGAAAATTGTTTTATCTCAAGGTTTAGGTGCGGCTACAGCTGACAAAAAAATCGTTGATTACGCTATCGAAGAGTTAGAATTAATCACTGGTCAAAAAGCAGTAGGAACAATTTCTAAGAAAGATGAAGCAGCTTTCAAATTACGTAAAGGAATGCCAATTGGGGCTAAAGTAACTTTACGTGGTGAGAAAATGTACGAATTCTTAGACCGTTTAGTATCTGCAGCTTTACCACGTGTACGTGATTTTAGCGGTATTTCTTCTACAGGTTTCGACGGTAGAGGTAACTATAACTTAGGTATCAAAGAGCAAATTATCTTCCCAGAAATTAATATTGATAAAATCAAGAAAATTCAAGGTTTAGATATTACCTTTGTAACTTCAGCGAACACAGATAAAGAAGCAAAAGCTTTATTATCTAAATTCGGATTACCATTTACTAAAGAAAAATAAGAAGTCATGGCTAAAGAATCAATGAAAGCGCGTGAGCGCAAAAGAGAAGCATTAGTTGCTAAATATGCTGCGAAACGTCAAGCTTTATTAGAAGCTGGTGACTACGAAGCATTACAAAAATTACCTAAAAACGCTTCTCCTGTACGTTTACACAACCGTTGTAAATTAACAGGTCGTCCAAGAGGATACATGAGAACTTTCGGGATCTCTCGTGTAACTTTCCGCGAAATGGCGAATGAAGGGTTAATCCCAGGTGTTAAAAAAGCGTCTTGGTAATTTACCAATAGCTTTAGAAATATTAAATCCTTACTCTTTATTGAGTAAGGATTTTTTTTGTGTATTAATGCATGCTTTAGCTATATTTACACAACATATTATCAGACAAAATATATTTATGGGACCTCTATTTGTTATCCTATTTCATTTGATTTTCATCTTTATTGTAGCAAGTATTTTAGCTTTTGTATTTACAACATTTAGTGCATTCTCTAAGAATCGTAAGAAACGAAAAATTGTATTTGCTCTTTTATCGCCTTTTGTATTTTGTTACAGTTTTTATTTTTTTGCACTTATTGGTAGCGGAATTGTTTCGTCAATCAAAGATGTTGATATGGGAATTGGAGATTATTGGTATGTTCCGCTGAATGACAATGTAAAATTAAGTTTTATAGATTCTTCTGACAATTGTTTCTTAGAAACTGATCAGGAACAATTACCAAATGTTAAAGAAATTCAGCAAATCAAAAATGACTATTATATCAAAACAAGCGATAATAGTTATTTACTCAAAAATGATTCGGATGATTTTATTGAAACAATTATTCCCTCAGAAGTTAAACTATTGGATAGTTGGGATTTCTATTTTAAAAAGAAGTTTGAAGTTGCCGGAAGCTTATTAATATTCTTTGGAATCATTTCCTTGGCTTTATCTTGTTTTGTCATCTATTTATTAAAAATGATTGTGATTGGACGTAACGTTTCCAAATCATAATTTTAGATGATTATTTCTAAATTGATTTTAAAAATGAGTTTTGAATAAATTTTTTATCAAATGAATTTCAATAATAACTCATCAAACAAGCTTTTTGACTACGGCTTAGCGCTTTAAAAATAAATTATTTAGATTAATAGTTTGTAATTAAAAAATATGCAATATATTTGCAACCCAAATGCATAGTGCATTTTGGTAAAAGTTTAATTTTAAAAGTAGTGCTTACGCGCTATACTATAGAATTATTTATGTATACAGATCCAATTTCAGATTTTCTAACTCGTGTTAGAAATGCAATGATGGCAGGACACAAAGTAGTGGAAATCCCTGCATCTAAAATTAAAAAAGAGATCACTAAGATCTTATTTGAACAAGGTTACATCTTGAACTACAAATTCGAAGGACAAGATCAACCTCAAGGAACAATCAAAATCGCTTTAAAGTACGACAAAGTTACTAAAGAGCCAGCTATCCGTAAAATCAAGAGAGCTTCAACTCCAGGTTTACGTCAATACGCAGGATCTAAAGAATTACCTCGTGTATTAAACGGTTTAGGTGTTGCTATCATCTCAACTTCTAAAGGTGTGATGACAGACAAACAAGCTCGTCAAGAGAATGTAGGTGGTGAAGTTTTATGTTTTGTTTATTAATCTTTTAAAAAATTAAGAAATTATGTCAAGAATAGGACACGCACATATCAACATCCCTGCTGCAGCAACTGTTGAATTTAAAGATAACGTAGTTACTGTAAAAGGTAGCAACATTACAATGACAAGAGAGTTAAAAGAAGGATTTGATGTAACAATCGAAGACGGAGTTTTAACTGTAGTTCGTCCAAACGATTCTAAAGATAACAAAGCTTTACATGGTTTATACCGTTCATTAATCAATAACATGATTACTGGTGTAACAGAAGGTTTCAAAAAACAATTAGAATTAGTTGGTGTTGGTTATAGAGCATCTAACAACGGACAAAAATTAGATTTGTCATTAGGTTTCTCTCACAATATCGTTATTGAATTACCTACAGAAATTAAAGTTGAAACTTTAACAGAAAAAGGTAAAAACCCTATTATTACATTATCATCTCATGATAATCAATTATTAGGAATGATCGTAGCGAAAATTCGTTCTTACCGTAAGCCAGAGCCTTACAAAGGAAAAGGAATTAAATACGTAGGAGAAATTATTAGAAGAAAAGCAGGTAAATCTGCATAAAAATCATTGAAAAATGGCATTATCTAAAGTAGAAAAAAGACAAAAAATAAAAAGACGCGTGCGTCGAAATATTTTTGGAACAGAAACTAAACCTCGTTTATCAGTTTACCGTTCTAACAAAGAAATTTACGCTCAAATTATTGACGATAACAATGGAGTAACTTTAGCTTCTGCATCATCTCGTGAAAAAGGTGTTGCTGTAGAAGGTACAAAATCTGAAGTTTCTGCATCAGTTGGTAAAGCATTAGCTGCTAAAGCTGTTGCAAAAGGAATTGAAACTGTAGTTTTTGATCGTAACGGTTTCGTGTATCATGGTAGAATCAAAGCTTTAGCTGAAGGAGCTAGAGAAGGTGGATTAAAATTCTAAAAAAGAGAAAGAAATTATGTTAGGATTTAAAAACGTAGAAAGAGTAAAACCAACAGGTTTAGATTTAAAAGATCGTTTAGTTGGAGTACAACGTGTTACTAAAGTAACAAAAGGAGGTAGAGCATTTGGTTTCTCTGCAATCGTAGTAGTAGGTGACGGAAACGGAGTAGTAGGTTACGGATTAGGGAAATCTAAAGACGTAGCTTCTGCAATCGCTAAAGCTATCGAAGATGCTAAGAAAAACTTAGTACGTATCCCATTATTTAACAACACAATTCCTCACGAACAAGAAGCTCGTTTCGGTGGTGCGCAAGTATTCATCCGTCCAGCATCTAAAGGTACAGGGGTAATTGCAGGTGGTACAGTACGTGCGGTATTAGAATCAGTTGGTGTACATGATGTATTATCAAAATCAAAAGGTTCTTCTAACCCTCACAACGCAGTAAAAGCTACATTCCGTGCTTTATTAAGCTTACGTTCTGTAGAAACTATTGCTCGTCAAAGAGGTATTTCTGTAACTAAAGTATTCAACGGTTAAAAAAAAGTAAAATGAGCAAAGTAAGAGTAAAACAAACACGTAGTGCAATCAACCGTGATAAATCTCAAAAAGCTACATTAGTTGCTTTAGGTTTGAAAAAGTTGAATCAAGTTGTTGAGCACGAATCAACTCCTCAAATTGAAGGAATGATCCGTAAAATCTCACACTTAGTAGTAGTAGAAAGAGCTTAATCGCTTTTAACCTTTTAAAAATTATTAAAAATGAATTTAAGTAATTTAAAACCAGCTGCTGGTTCAGTACAAAATAAATTCCGTAAAGGTAGAGGTGAAGGTAGTGGAAACGGTTTGACAGCAGGTCGTGGACACAAAGGTGCTAAATCTCGTTCTGGTTATTCAAGAAAAATCGGTTTCGAAGGTGGACAAATGCCTTTACAAAGACGTTTACCTAAATTTGGTTTCAAAAACATCAACAGAGTTGAGTACACTGGAATCAATTTAGATACAATTCAACAATTAGTTGATAACAACAAAATTACAGATACTTTAAACAAAGAAACATTAGTTCAGTTAGGATTAGCTCACAAAAATGACTTAGTGAAAATTTTAGGTCGTGGAGAGTTAAAAGCAACTGTTAATGTTACTGCTGATAAATTCACTCAAACAGCTCAAGAAGCTATTGTGAATGCAGGAGGTAAAGTAGAATTAGTTAACGCTTAAGAATATATTTTATAGATGAAAGGGTTTATACAGACCATAAAAAATATCTGGAGCATAAAAGAATTGAAGGATAAGTTACTTGTAACTATCCTTCTATTGTTGGTTTATAGATTCGGTTCTCATATTCCACTTCCAGGTGTCGATATTAACGAGGTTAATCGTTTTGTTGCAGACCAAGAAAATGCAAATTCAGGAATTTTAGGATTATTAAACTCTTTTACCGGAGGTTCTTTTAAGAGAGCTTCCGTATTTGCGTTAGGAATTATGCCTTATATCTCTGCTTCGATTGTTATACAATTGATGGGATTAGCAGTACCTTACATCCAAAAACTACAAAAAGAAGGAGAAAGCGGACGTAACAAAGTAAATCAAATTACGAGATGGTTGACAATCGGGATTTGTTTAGTGCAAGCACCAGCATACCTTACATTGGTAACTTCTCAAATTTTACCTTACGATCCAACTTCATCATATGCTATCTATGTAATTCCTCCAACCAACTTTTGGTTCTGGTTCCCTTCAACAATCATTTTGATTACAGGGACAATCTTTGCCATGTGGATGGGAGAAAAAATTACTGACAAAGGTATAGGTAACGGTATTTCAATCTTAATTATGGTTGGTATCCTAGCCGACTTACCAAAAGCAATATTTAATGCATTTGAAGTAGACCCTTCAAACGGTATTTTCTTCTTGATAGAAATGTTAGGGTTAATCCTAGTTATTGCAATGTGTATTATGATTGTTGCAGCGGTGCGTAAAGTACCAGTACAATATGTAAGAAGAGCGCAAACTTCAAGTAGCTCATATATGAGATCAGTTACAGACTCTGTACGTTCATATATTCCACTTAAAGTAAATGCAGCAGGTGTAATGCCTATTATCTTCGCACAAGCAATTATGTTTTTACCAGGAACATTGGCAAACTATTTCTTAGACGAAGGAAGTCCAGTAAAAGCATTCTTCGCGAAAATGGCAGATCCATTTACGTGGGAATACAATTTGATCTTCGGATTACTAATTATTATCTTCACATATTTCTATACTGCAATCACAATCCCAGTAAACCAAATGGCAGAAGATCTTAAACGTAACGGAGGAATCATCCCTGGAATCCGTCCTGGAAAAGAAACTGCAAATTTTTTAGACGAAATTTTATCAAAAATTACGTTACCTGGAGCAATTTTACTAACTTTGCTTGCTGTTTTGCCAGCGATTGTAAAATTATTAGGTGTAGAACAGAGCTTAGCAATGTTCTTTGGAGGTACATCAATGTTAATTATGGTGGGAGTTATCTTAGATACTGTACAACAAATTAATACATATTTATTAAATCACCGTTACGATGGTTTAATGTCTTCAGGTAGAACTTCAAGAGATATCTAATAAGATTTTATTAAAAAGATTTATGGCTAAACAAAAACATATTGAACAAGACGGTACGATTACAGAAGCATTATCAAATGCAATGTTCCGTGTCGAATTAGAAAATGGACATGTTGTAACATGTAACATATCTGGTAAAATGCGTATGCACTATATCAAATTATTACCAGGTGATAGAGTTAAAATAGAGATGTCTCCTTACGATTTAACGAAAGGTAGAATATCTTACAGATACTAAAAGAAATAATAACGACTGGTGGTAGAGTTAATGTAGATACGTTAACTCTATCGGATTATAAATAAATTTACAAAGATGAAAATTAGAGCATCCATTAAAAAGAGAAGTGCTGACTGTAAAATTGTGCGTCGTAAAGGACGTTTGTATGTGATCAACAAAAAGAATCCTAAGTTTAAACAAAGACAAGGTTAATTATTTAGAATTATGGCAAGAATTTCAGGTGTAGATTTACCTAAAAACAAAAGAGGGGTAATCGGACTTACATACATTTACGGGATCGGAAGAAGCAGTGCTTCTAAAATCTTATCTGAAAATAACATTTCAGAAGATACAAAAGTTAGCGAATGGACTGATGAAGAAATCAACGCAATCCGTGCATCGATCAATGAAACTTTCAAAGTAGAAGGTGAATTAAGATCAGAAATCCAATTAAACATCAAACGTTTAATGGATATCGGATGTCAAAGAGGTATTCGTCACAGATTAGGTTTACCATTACGTGGTCAAAGAACAAAAAATAACTCACGTACAAGAAAAGGTAAAAAGAAAACAGTTGCTAACAAGAAAAAAGCCACTAAATAATAAATAGGATCATGGCAAAAAATCAGAAAGTAGTAAAGAAAAGAAAAGTAGTTATTGAAGCTACTGGACAAGCTCATATTCAAGCATCGTTTAACAACGTTATCGTTACTTTAACAAACAAAAACGGTGAAGTTATCTCTTGGTCTTCAGCAGGTAAAATGGGATTCCGTGGATCTAAAAAGAACACTCCTTACGCTGCTCAAGTAGCTGCTCAAGATGCAACAACAGTTGCATACGAAGCAGGATTAAGAAGAGTAAAAGTATTCGTGAAAGGACCAGGTCAAGGTCGTGAATCTGCTATTAGAACAATTCATAACGGTGGTATCGAGGTTTCTGAAATCGTTGATGTTACTCCATTACCACACAATGGATGTCGTCCACCTAAAAAGAGAAGAGTATAATCATTTTTCTCAATTTAATTATTTAATATATTTAATAGTAACAAATCATGGCAAGATATACAGGACCAAAAACTAAAATTGCAAGAAAATTTGGACAACCAATTTTCGGTGACGATAAATCTTTTGAGAAAAAGAAATATCCTCCAGGGCAACACGGACCTAACAAAAGAAGAGCTAAAAAATCAGAATACGCTATTCAGTTAACTGAAAAACAAAAAGCAAAATATACTTACGGTATTTTAGAGCGTCAATTTGCTAACTTATACAAAAAAGCAAATGCTTCTAAAGGAATTACAGGTGAAGTATTATTACAATTATGTGAATCTCGTTTAGATAACGTAGTTTACCGTTTAGGTATCGCAAACTCACGTAGTGCTGCACGTCAATTAGTATCTCACAAACACGTAACTGTAAACGGAGAAATCGTGAACATCCCTTCTTACCAATTAAAAGCTGGTGATGTAATCGCTGTTAGAGAAAAATCTAAATCTTTAACTGCAATCACAAACTCTTTACACGCACGTAGCGAGTACGATTGGTTAATTTGGAACGACGAACAAAAATCAGGAACTTTCACAAAAGCTCCAGAAAGAGTTCAAATTCCAGAAGATATTAAAGAGCAATTAATCGTCGAGTTATATTCTAAATAAACCTTAAAATCAGACTAATAAAATGACTATTTTAAATTTCATCAAACCTGACAAAGTAATCTTAGTAGAGTCTGACTCTAAATTCGGACAATTCGAGTTCCGTCCATTAGAGCCAGGATACGGGATTACAGTTGGAAATGCTCTACGTAGAGTGTTACTTTCTTCATTAGAAGGATATGCGATCACTTCAATCAAAATTGAAGGAGTTGAGCACGAATTTTCAACTATTCCAGGAGTAGTGGAAGATGTTACAGAGATCATTTTAAATCTGAAAAAGGTTCGTTTTAAGAAACAAATTGATGAATCAGATGCTGAAACTGTAACTGCTACTATCTCAGGGCAAGATCAATTAACAGCAGGTGATTTAGGGAAATTTATTTCTGGATTCCAAGTTTTAAACCCTGAATTAGTTATCGCTAACTTAGACGCTAAAGTAAACGTAACAATTACATTTACAATCGAAAAAGGTAGAGGATACGTACCAGCTGATGAGAATAAAAAGGCTTCTGCGCCAATCGGTACTATAGCAATTGACTCAATTTACACTCCAATTAAGAATGTAAAATACGCAATTGAAAACTATCGTGTAGAACAAAAAACTGACTACGAAAAATTAGTTTTTGAAATTACAACAGATGGTTCTATAACACCTCAAGATGCTTTAACTGAAGCAGCTAAAATCTTAATTCACCACTTTATGTTATTCTCAGATGAGAGAATTACATTAGAAGCGGAAGAAGTTGCATCTGGTGAAACTTATGATGAAGAAGCATTACATATGCGCCAATTATTGAAAACAAAATTGGTAGATATGGATTTATCAGTAAGAGCATTAAATTGTTTAAAAGCAGCTGAAGTTGAAACATTAGGCGAATTAGTTTCTTTCGCTAAGTCTGACTTAATGAAATTCAGAAACTTTGGTAAGAAATCTCTTACAGAGTTAGAAGAATTGGTGGACAGCAAAGGTCTTAACTTTGGAATGGACATCGTAAAATATAAGTTAGACGTAGAATAATTTTATTAAAAAATGAGACACGGAAAAAAATTTAACCATTTAGGTAGAACTGCCTCTCATAGAAGAGCTTTATTATCTAATTTAGCTATAGCGTTGATTACTCACAAGAGAATTAACACAACAGTAGCAAAGGCTAAAGCATTACAAACATATGTTGAGCCTTTATTGACAAAGTCTAAAACAGACGATACTAACAACCGTCGCGTTGTATTTTCATACTTACAAGATAAAGAAGCTGTAACTGAATTATTCAGAACTGTAGCTCCTAAAATTGCAAATCGCCCAGGAGGATACACTCGTATCATCAAAACTGGATTCCGTTTAGGTGACGGTGCTGATACTGCAATGATCGAGTTAGTAGATTTCAATGATATCTACACTAACGCGAAAGTAGAGAAAAAAGCAACTACACGTCGTAGTAAAAAAAGTACTAAAACAGAAGAAGCTGCACCAGCTGCTGAAACTGAAAGTACAGAAGAAGCATAATCTATTCGATTATATAGTAAAAGCCTCCCAATTTGGGAGGCTTTTTTTGTATTTATTAATTATGACAATTTGTAATACTTTATAATTTTCTAGATTGACAATAAATTCTTTTCAATCATCTAATTTTCTAGATATGATTGTTTTAAAATCTTAATGTTAAAAAATCAACTAAAATCCTTATTTTTGGATTGATTTTGGCAATAAACCAACTATCAAACATAAAATTGATATGAAAAAATTACTATTCATGATGGCTGTCGCAATGGCAGTTGTTTCATGTAAAAAAGATGATAAAGTCGTAGGAAAAGATAAAGACGGAAAAGAATTAATTGTGAATGAAAAAGGTGATACAGTTGCCAAAACGGAAACAACAGATTCTTTGAATGTTGCTGAAACGCTTGCTGAACCAGAAGTTGTAGCAATAACAAAAGGTGCAGATGACAAATATGCTTACAAATACAATTTGGAGATAGGAAAGACTTATCCAATGACGTTGGGAATCAAAACAACTCACACGGCTTCGGATGGGAAACAATCTCAAAAAATGTCAAGCGAAAGTAAAAAACAAATTGATTATACGGTAAAAGATTTCAAAGATGGTGTGTATACATTAGAAGTGAAATCTAAACAATATAGCGAGAAAATGACAGATCCTTCGGGAAAATCAATTTCGTATGACACAAATGCTGCGAAACCAGCGAACAAAGATATTGCGGTTTCTTGGTCGATTTACAAAGCGATGACAGGAAAAACGTATACAATGAAAGTTGATCAGAAAGGAAAAGTTGTAAGCGTTGATGGATTAGATGAAATTAAAAAATCAATTTTAAATTCTGTAAAAACTCAAGTAAGTGCAGAAGAATTTAAATTCTTTACACAGATTATCGATAATTCATTAAACAAACAAGCAATTTCTTCTCAATTTGAAGAAACGATGAATATTTTTCCTAACAAAACTTTAGCGCTTAAAGAATCTTGGAGCGATAGTCAAAAAATTGATCAAGGTCCAATGAAAGGAAATATTTCGATGAAGAGAACTTTAGCAAGTGTTGAGCCTGCAAATACGACAATTACTGTAAATGGAACGCAAAGTTTGAAAGGTAATGAGTCGCAGCAAGGTGTTACAATGTCTGCGAATAGTAGTGCGAATGTAGATGGAAAAATTTTGTTGGATACAAAATCTGGTTGGATCAACAAAGTTAATTTAACGAAAAAGGAAACATTAAAACGTACAGTAGAAGCGCAAGGTCAAAAACAAACGATGACTGAGTCGGTTACAACTGTCACAACAGTTAACTAAAATGAAAACAATTATTTGGATTATAATTTTAAGTATTATTTTCTTAACGATTTTTAGATTTTTAAGAAAAGTATTTGCAGTGAAAAAGGTTTTTCAAGAAGCAATTAATCAGCAAAGAAATGCTTATAATCAGAGCCAAAACTCAAATGATTCGTACAACGAATCGAAACCAAACACATCTTTCGACAAACCGAAATATAATATAGACGCCGAAACGGTGGATTACGAAATAATCGAAGAAAAAAAGGATGAAAAATAAAAAGAATTTACTCTACGTTCTTATCTCATTGCTGCTTTTTGCAGTGATTGCATTGGTGTATTGTTCACCAGTTTTATCGGGAAAATCTGTTATTCAGCCTGATATTATCAACTACAAGGGTAGTGCGCAAGAAATGTTGACGTATCAAGACAAAACAGGAGAAAATGTCTATTGGTCTGATGCGATGTTTGGTGGAATGCCAACCTATCAAACTGGTGCGAAATATAGTTTTGATATCATCAAAACCATTGATGGCGCATTCAGATTTTTACCGCGTCCAGCAGATTACATTTTCTTGTTGTTTACAGGATTTTTTATTCTTGGCTTAACGCTTTTCAAAAAGTGGCAATATGCTTTAGTCGGTGCAATTTTCTTTGCATTTGGTTCGTATTATTTCGAATTAATTGCAGCCGGACATAACGGAAAGCTACATACAATTGGGTATTTCGCGCCTTTGGTTGCTGGAATTCTTCTATTGTATCGCAAAAAATACATTGCAGGTTTTGTACTCACAACCTTGTTTATGGGATTGCAATTACAAGCCAATCACATTCAAATGACGTTCTATTTGTTTTTAGCGTTGTTGGTTTTTGCAATTGTTCAATTTATTGATAGTTTAAAGAAAAAAGAATTACCAGATTTCTTAAAATCATCTGCATTAGTAGTTGTCGCTGTAATTATTGCAGCAGGATTGAATGCAAATCGATTATTGTCAACTTACGAATATAGTAAAGAAACGACTCGTGGGAAATCTGAGATGACCTTGTTGAAAAAGAATTCGAACGGATTAGATCACGATTATATCACACAATGGAGTTATGGAAAATTAGAAACATTAAATCTTTTTATTCCAAATTTGATGGGGGGTGGTTCGCAAACGAATCCAGAAGATTTAAAGAATTATACATCAGAATTACAAAATACTCAATATAGTCTTGGTGAAGACGAGTTCAATCAGCAAGTTTTTCAAGCTGTGGCAAGTCAACCGAGAAGTGCATATTGGGGAGATCAGCCAGGAACTTCTGGTCCAGCTTATCAGGGAGCTGTAGTCGTTTTCTTGTTTATTATCGGAATGTTTATGGTACGTGGAAAATACGCGACCTATAAAAAATGGTTAGTTGGAGCAACGATTCTAAGTTTCATTTTGGCATGGGGTAAAAATTTACCATTCGTTACGAACTTATTTATTGATTATTTCCCGATGTATGATAAGTTTCGCGCTGTATCATCAATCTTGGTAATTGCCGAATTTACAATGCCTTTCTTAGCAATTTTGACTTTATATTATTTCTTTAATTCTGATGAATCAGATGAATTCAAAAAGAAAGTACTTTATATAGCTGGTGGTTCTACAGTCGGAATTTTAATTATATTTTTCTTATTTGGAGGAATGATTTTTCCATTTACATCAGAGAATGAAAAATTAATGACCGAACAATTGATTGGACAAATTCAGCAAGCAAATCCAAATGCAATCGGACTTTGGGATGGATTAATTAAACGATTAGATGAAGCATTAATTCAAGATAGAATTGCAATGTTTAAAGCAGATACAGTTCGCACATTGATTTTTGTTTTATTCACAATGGCTTTTTTGCTGGCATATTTATTCAAGTTTATCAAGAAACCAATTATCGTTATTTTAGCGATTGGTGCGTTGGCTTTTATTGATGGATTTACAGTGAATAAAAGATATTTGAACGAAGATAATTTTGTGTCTAAATACATTGTTGACAATCCTTTCCCAACAGAAATGTCACCGCGTTTGCAAACCGAAGCAGAAAACAACAATAATGTAGCGCAAATTGCTTACAAAGTTCCGTTGAATAATTTATTATTAAATATTTCAAAACAAGATAAATCGCATTTCCGTGTATATAACACAGTTTTGAGTACGTTTAACGAAGCTGGAACTTCTTATTTTGTTCCTTCGATTGGTGGTTATCATGCAGCGAAATTAGGAAAATACCAAGATGTTGTGGATATCTATTTTTCGCAAGATCCGCAATTGAAAAAATACGGAATCAAAGATGAAACAGGTTTGATTAATGTATTGAATATGATGAATACGAAATACATTATTCATGGAAGTCCAACTGAGCCACAAGTACAGCAAAATCCTACAGCTTTGGGAAGTGCGTGGTTAGCTTCAAATATTAAATGGACAGAAAATGCAAATGATGAAATTTTAGCGATAAATTCTACACCAGTTGATCATACGGTTATTTTACGTAAAGATTTGGTTGAGAATAAAAACTTGAATGTTTCGGCAGATGCTAATGCAAAGATTGAATTGGTTGATTATTCACCGATGAAAATGACGTACAAATCTTCTTCTAACACAGATCAAATTGCTGTTTTCTCAGAAGTTTATTATCCACACGGATGGACTGCAACGGTTGATGGAAAAGAAGTTCCGATCGAAAAAGCGAATTATGTTTTGCGTGCAGTTCCTGTACAAAAAGGAAATCACACAATCGTGATGGAATTTAAATCACAAGTTATTTCTACTGGAAATATGATTGTGATTGTTTCGAATATTTTACTTTTAATCGTTGTGGCTGGAGGTATTTATTTGGGATATAAAAAATGTTCTACAAAAGAGAATTTAAACTTAGCCACTGAAAAGGCTTAATTTTAGAATGAAAAAAATATTAATCATCACCTATTACTGGCCTCCTGCGGGAGGTCCTGGTGTTCAAAGATGGTTGAAATTCACAAAATATCTTCCTGAATTTGGATATGAAACCTATGTTTATATTCCAGAAAACCCTTCTTATCCAATTCTCGACGAAACCTTAACTAAGGATATTAATCCAAAAGTTAAAATCGTCAAGAATAAAATTTGGGAACCTTATCAGTTGGCAGAAAAACTGAATCCAAAAAATAAAGCTTACAAAGGAGGACATTTCGAGAAGAAAGAAAATCAATCTTTCATGTCGAGATTGTCTGTTTTTGTGCGAGGAAATTTCTTTATTCCAGATGCGCGCAAGTTTTGGGTAAATCCTTCTACGGAATATTTGAAAGACTTTTTACAGAAAGAAAATATTGATACGATTGTAACTTCTGGTCCGCCTCATAGTTTACATTTAATTGGGTTGAAGTTGAAAAAACAAATGCCAAATCTTAAATGGTTGGCAGATTTTCGTGATCCTTGGACGCAAATTAGCTATCACAAAGAATTGAAATTAACTTCTTGGGCAGCTAAAAAACACGAAGATTTGGAGCGTGAAGTGATGCAAAAAGCAGATGTTATTTTAGCAACTAGTTACGCTGATGGAGAAAATTTCAAGAAGATTGGTGCAAAACATGTAGAAGTAATTACAAATGGTTTTGAAGAAGTGAAACAACAAATAGAGAAAGATAAAAATCACTTTCATTTGACGTATTCTGGAGGTTTAGAAATGCTTCGAAATCCAATCGCTTTGTGGAAAGCTTTAGCTGAAATTAGCAACGAAAATCAATCGTTTCGAGAAGATTTTAAACTTAATTTTTATGGTTCTTTGGCGGATGATGTCAAACAAACAATTCTTGAACAAGGATTACAAAATAACCTAATTGTTCACGGATATGTTTCGCATCAAGAGTCGTTAAATGCTATTAATTCTGCAAATATTCTGTTGTTAACAAATTTTGATAATGTTGCTTCGAAAGGAATTATTCCAGGGAAATTATTTGAATATATGGCAACTGGAAATCCTATTTTAGCGGTTGGTCCAGCAGATGCTGATGTTGAAAAAATACTTCAAAAAACAAAAGCGGGCGATTATTTTTCTCATCAACAAGTGAATGAAATTAAAATGTATATTCTTTCGATTTACAATCAATGGTTAAAAAATCCAAATCAAAAATTTGAAACCAACGAAGCCGAAGTTCAACTATTCAACCGTAAAAATTTAACGAAGAAATTGGTTGAAGTGGTAAGAGGATTATCATAATAAAATGTTATGTTCTAACAATATATAGTAAATATTTCTGTTTAAGGATTATATAATTATTAAATGATAATCAATGAAGAGATATTTACTTATTATATTTTTATTTTTTAACATAATCCAATCTTTTGCACAACTTGATACAAAACATTGGTTTGCTCCAATGGTTGATAGAACTGGAAATCCATATCCAAGTCAAAGAATATATTTATCTACGAATAGAACAACGCCTTTTGAGGTTAAAATCTATAACAATAATTTGGTTGTAGGTAATGTAACAATAAGTAAAGGAAATCCTGGTTATTTTGTAATCCCACGAAACTTGATAATTACTTCAGATGTGGCTGATTTATATAAACCCGTTAAGATGGGATTGTATTTAGAAGCAGATTACGCTTATTTTGCGAATCTTAGATTTTCTGTTGCCAATCATGCAGAAATTATTACTTCTAAAGGTAGAGCTGGAATAGGAGATTTGTTTTATACAGTTATGGCTCCTATAACAACGTACAATGATATTTTGAACTTTATGACAAGTGTTTTAGCTACAGAGGATAACACTGTTGTGAAAATTTCAAATTTCAATCCTAATATTATTTTTAGTGATGGAGTAAAAAGGAGCGAGTTCAATATTACTTTGAATAAAGGTGAATCCTATATTATTGAAGGTGGCGGAAATTATCAAGTGAATTATGAAGGTTTTATTGGTGCTAAAATTGAATCAGACAAACCTATATCTGTAACAAATGGTAATTTTAATGGACAATATGCTGGTTATTATCCAAATGCATCAGATATATTAATGGATCAAAATGTTCCAGTTCAACAATTGGGAAAAGATTTCGTATTAGTAAAAGGAAATGGAGCTGTTGGACAAAATATGGAAGGAGCAATAGTGGTCGCGACTAAAGATAATACAGAGATTTATGTCAATAATGAATCAGTTCCATTAGTTACTATAAATGAAGGTGAGTATTTTGTAGTTAAAGATTACAAATATATTAATCAAGGGAAAGATCATTATAATTTATTTATTCAAACAACTGAGAAAGCCTATGTTTATCAATTATTAGCTGGATCAGAAAATGCATCAACAGAAGCAACAGGCGGAATGAATTTTATTCCAGCACTTAATTGTTTTCTACCAAAATCAATTGATGAAATAGGTTTGATCGATGAAAATCCAATTCTTTACACGAATAATAATCAAGGAGGAATAACTAAAATACCCACAAAACTTAATTTGATTACTGAAAAAGGAGCTGTAGTTACTGTAAATGGTTCAGTTCCCAATTCAAATTATGGTCCTTTTAATTTGACAGGTACTACAGATTGGGTGACATATGGAATACCTGATGTTAAAGGAAATATTACGATCAAATCAGATAAAGCAATTACAGGAGGAATTACAGCTGGAAGTGATGCTGCTGGATATGGGGGTTTTTTTGCAGGATTACCAACAAAACCAAAAATTGTAGCAGAAGGATGTTTTCCTGATGTAACGCTCACAGTCACTCCAGATATATACGAAACATATCAATGGTTTGAAGATGGGATTGCTATTCCAGGAGCAACCGAGGTAACTTTTAAACCAACAAGATTAGGAAATTATTCGGTAGAAGTTACAATAGGTACTTGTCCGCCATTAAAAGATGAGTATAAATTAAGAACTTGTCCAGATGAATCAGAATTAGAATTTGAAACATGTGGAGTTGCCCCAATTCATATTACTCCAAAATTTACAAAATCTGCCCAAACGATTAATTTCAATGAAACCAAGATAGTAGAAAATCCTTCAAAAGGAGTAGTTGCAATTAACACTGTAAAAGGTATTATTACTTATACGCCAAATAAAGGGCAAAAAGGTTATGATGAATTTAAATATATAATTTACGGATCTGATAAATTTGAGGATAGTGAGATTGTAACCGTTAAAATTTTGATTAATGAACTTTTTGTTAATGATGCTACGGTATTTGCATGTAATGTAAACGGTAAAGGTATTTTTGATTTATCTGATGCGAATGTCACTTCTCATCCAGATGTTACAAAAAATTATTATCCTACAAAAGAAGATGCAGAAAATGAAGTGAATGAAATAATAGATTTTGAGCATTATGAATCTACAAATAAGAAAGTTTATGTAGCTGTTAAAAATAAAACAGGATGTAAAGAAATTGCAGAAATACAATTAGAGTTTTTTCCTTTTCCACAGATTGATTTAACTAAATATCAAACTACATATTGTGGAAGCAAAATGAATATTAATCTTGATGAAACTATCCGACAAATTTTTTCTAACCGAGAATTATTTACAGTAAAATATTATTTAAATGATCAAGATGCTTTAGACGGGAATACGAATACAATTTCATCTCAAAATATATTTACAGCTGATACAAAAGTGTACGTAAGGATTGAAACATTGAAAGGTTGTCAACCAGAAATTATTACATTAGAATTTAAATTCGGTGAAAAAGTAAAACTTAATCAAGAAGTTTTAGATGTAGATGTTTGTGATAACGATTTTGATGGAGTTTATACATTCAATTTGAATGATTATGTTTTAGTAAATTTTGTTAATGATTATAATTACGATTATAAGTTTTTTGAAACCTTCGATGACGCTGAGAATAACATAAATCCAATTAACCCTAATCAAGTTGTAAATAGAAATAAAACTTTTTATGTGAGATTTGAAAAGGAAGGTTTATGTTTTTCTATTGCTGTTATTAATACTTTTGTATCTGTTCCAGAATACTCGGCAATGCTAAAAGATGTGAAAATATGTCCTAATACCAAAGCTATTTTAGATGCAGGAAATAATTATTTAGATTATAAATGGAGTACAGGTGAAACAACACAGACAATTGAGGTTGGATTGGGAGATTATTGGGTAGAACTTCTTTCAAAAGAAGGATGTCCATATGTTCACAATGTTAATGTTTCTCATTTTCAATTACCAAATATCATGATGATAAAAACAGTCAATGGACGTGCAGAAATCATTGTAGAAGGAGGAGCACCACCATATAAATACTCGTTAAATGGTGTAGATTGGCAAAGTTCGAATGTTTTTGAATCTTTAAAAAATGGAAATTATACTGTTTATGTAATTTCGGCAGATAATTGTACTCCAGTAACAAAAGATTTTTTAGTAAACTTAATTCCTAATTTTATTTCGCCTAATAATGATGGTTATAATGATAGTTGGAGAGCACAATTTTTAGGTTATAAAAATGCAATTGTTCAAATCTTTAATCGATATGGAGCAATTATAAAAGATGAGGTTGTGAATGACGAATATATTTGGGATGGTAAAAAGAATGGTTTTACAGTTCCTTCTGATAGTTATTGGTACAGAATAAAATTGAATGATAAAGAAATTATTACAGGTTATATAACCGTTAAAAATAAATAGATTATTTGAAGTAAAATCCCACTTTCTACATTCTGAAAAAGTGGGATTTATTATTTATAAATTAATAATTTAAGTTATGTTTCCAATAACATCACTTTTAGCTCTTTTCACCCCAAATCATAATATCAGATAAATTATCTATTTCAAATTTATGAGACAAGTTGTTTAGCTTATTAGAATAAGCTTTTAAATCATTTAGTAAGACTAAAAATGCTTTTTTTGTTTGATTATAATCTATTCTTATTTCTTTACTTGTATTGATTGGTATAAAAGATTCATTTTCATCATCACAAATTATAACAATATCACTTTTAGATTTTGTTATTAAAGGACTTGGATGGCATTCTGTTAGATAAAAGTTAGAAAAATTTTCGTTTAAAATATTTTTCCAAAGCTGAATTTCTTCTAATAATCCACAACATTGCGGGAATAATTCAATTTTATTATTAATTGAAATTGCATATCCACCAAAAAGTGAAATGGAATCTACTATTTTAGTATCAGCAAGATGTAGATTTATAATTTTCTCCATATTTGCTAATGATATTTCCAAAAGATTGTATTGGTAAATTCCAGACTGAATGTGTTCAGGAAAGTTAGTATAAATTTTATCAATTTGATTTTTTTGATAACTATCCCATTCGATAGAATTGTTGAATGAACTTTCTTGCAGAATTTTTCCATTTTGATTGTCTTTCAAAATAGGAGGTTCTATTAAAGGAATAAATTTGATTTCATCCATTTATGAAAATTTTGTAAAAATATCGTTTAATACTTATATACAATATACATAATTCTTATAAAAAATAAAAATATCACAATATAAATTCGCTAAATAGTATAAGTTGATAAAAATTTTTCTAAAATTTTAAAAATCTAACATCTGTCATAAGTGGGTTGAATATATTTTGCCTAAATTTATTTTGAAAAAATATAAACCACAGAGAAATGAATGACAATCGTAAGAAAGATGCATTGAATTACCATTCGATGGGTCAACCAGGAAAGATTGCAGTAGTGCCTACAAAACCTACGAATACGCAACGTGATTTATCGCTTGCTTATTCGCCAGGTGTTGCGGAGCCTTGTTTAGAGATTGAAAAAGATCCAGAAAATGCTTATAAGTATACAGCAAAAGGAAATTTGGTTGCTGTAATTAGTAACGGTACAGCCGTTTTAGGTTTGGGAGATATAGGTGCAGTAGCTTCGAAACCTGTGATGGAAGGTAAAGGTCTTCTATTCAAAATTTTTGCTGATATTGATGTTTTCGATATCGAATTGGATACAAAAAATGTTGATGAATTTATCAATACGGTAAAAGCTTTAGAGCCGACTTTTGGTGGAATCAATTTAGAGGATATCAAAGCGCCTGAATGTTTCGAAATTGAGAAACGTTTGAAAGCTGAAATGAATATTCCAGTTATGCACGACGATCAACACGGAACAGCTATTATTTCTGGTGCTGCGTTGATTAATGCATGTGAATTACAAGGAAAAGATATTTCTAAAGTCAAAATTGTAGTGAACGGAGCTGGTGCTGCGGCAATTTCGTGTACAGGAATGTATATTTCTGTAGGAGCAACGAAAGAGAATATCGTGATGTTGGATAGTAAAGGTGTTATTCGTTCGGACAGAGATAATCTTGATCCTTCTAAAGCAGAATGGGCAACAGATCGTGATATTTCGACATTGACAGATGCTGTGAAAGATGCGGATGTTTTTATCGGTTTATCAGCGGCAGATGTTTTGTCAGCAGATATGTTGAATACAATGGCAGAAAATCCAATTGTGTTGGCAATGGCAAATCCAAATCCAGAGATAGCATACGATTTAGCAGTTGCGATGCGTCAAGATATTATTATGGGAACTGGGCGTTCTGATTATCCAAATCAGGTGAACAATGTACTTGGGTTTCCGTATATTTTTAGAGGAGCGTTAGATGTTCGTTCGACGACAATTAATGAAGAAATGAAAATTGCTGCTGTTCGTGCAATTGCAGAATTGGCGAAAGAACCAGTTCCAGAAGTGGTAACGCAAGCTTACAATAATCATTCAATCAAATTCGGGAAAGATTATATTATTCCAAAACCTAACGATCCACGTTTGTTACCAGAGGTTTCGGCTGCAGTAGCAAAAGCAGCAATCGAAACAGGAGTTGCAAAAAATGTGATTACAGATTTCGAAGCATATAAATTGTCTTTGATTAAGCGAATCGGAAAAGAAAGTACGATTATGCGTAATTTGACACAAACGGCGAAATCAAATCCAAAACGTGTTGTTTTTGCTGAAGGAGATCGTTTCGAAATTCTTCGTGCAGCGCAAATTGTAAAGGAAGAAAAAATCGCTATTCCAATTATTTTAGGAAAGAAAAATAAAATTCAACAAATGATTAAAGATTATATGTTGGATTTGGAAGATGTTGAAATTGTTGATACAAACGCCGAAGAAGATTCGGATAGATACAATCAATTCGTTGATTTTATTTATTCGAAACGTCAACGAAAAGGAATCTCGAAGTCTGATGCGAAAAAGTTATTGAGAGATCGTAATTATTTTGGATCATGTATGGTTGAGTTTGGTTATGCAGATGCAATGATTTCGGGAATGACGAAAAATTATTCGCAAGCGATTCGTCCAGCTTTAGAATTAATCGGAGCGGAACAAGGTCAAAAAGTTGCGAGTATGTATATGATGTTGACAGAAAAAGGACCAGTTTTCTTAGGTGATACAACGGTTAATTTAGATCCGACTTCAGAGGATTTGGTCAACATTACATTGCAATTTAACGAAACGATAAAGAAGTTTAAAATTGAACCAAAGATTGCGTTGTTGTCTTATTCAAACTTCGGATCAAATAAAGGAGAAACGGTTTCTAAAGTTCAGAATGCGGTAAATTATTTACATAAAAATCATCCAGAAATTATTGTTGATGGTGATATTCAGGCAAATTTCGCAGTGAATAAAGAGAAATTACAAAGTAATTTTCCGTTTTCTAAATTAGCAGGAACGCATGCGAATACGTTAGTTTTTCCAAATCTTGAATCAGCGAATATTTCGTACAAATTATTACAAGAATTAGGAAATATAGAAGCGGTTGGACCAATTTTGATCGGAATGAAAAAACCAATCCATTTGTTACAATTGGATAGTACTGTTCGCGAAATTGTGAATATGGTTACTATTGCTGTAATTGATGCACAACAACATCAGTAAAATATAACGTTTAGAATACAAAAAATCCACTTAAATTATTTAAGTGGATTTTTTTATTTTATTCAACGACTATTTGATAAATTCCGTTTTGAGAATGAGCTTCAATATCTTCAAATGAAACATTATCTATTTTATTTCCTCCACATTTTCCGGATAATTTAGAAGCATTAACAGTAAAATTAAAGAATTTAATTTCTTTTGTTAATACTAAAGCTTCATAGGTTGTAGAACCTACTATCCATCCAGGTTTATTTAAAATAACTCTACTTTCATGATTAATTTCAAAAGAAGTTCCGATTTTAGTATCGCCCGCAATTTGTAAGAAATGAAAATGTTCTTTTGTTAATGTTCCATTTTGTATTAAATTTTCTCCTTTTGAATTTACAAATTCCATTACAATAGGCTCTGGAGGTGTAAAACAATCGCTATCATCGTTACAAGAAAATAGTATAAATGAAAAGACGAAAGTTAAAAAAAGTAATTTTTTCATAGTAGATTAATTTTTAAAAAGATGAATAAAAATAAAATAGGTTGCGTAATGATAAATAATATTTACGAATAATTATAACATCTGTAAAATGTATTTATTGTAATGAGGATTAAAACTCAATTAAGAATTATTTTAATATATTGTAAACTTAATTGAATTAATATGAAGAAGATTTACATTTTATTACTTACTGCAAGTACATTATCATTTGCGCAGAAGAACACATCTTTTGAAGCCAAAGAAGGATTTATATTAGGAAATATCCATACTCAAAATGGTTGGGATGTTGCGGAGGGAAACGGAAAAATTTTAAATAATCAACTTGTTTCTGATGAACAAGCAAGTGAAGGAGTTTATTCTTTCAAGAATGGAGATCAGATTGATTTTGGTGATCAATGGTTTCCAGTAATGGGCGTTACCAAAATGTTTGATAAACCGGTTGATTATAAAAATTTTACAATTTCATTTGATGCTTTTGTAACAAAACGAAATGGAGCCGATTTTGAATTTACGTTATTTACAGTTAATTCGGCTACAGATGAGTTTTATCCAGTTGCTGGTCTTGGAATGGAGAATAGGGGATATTTGTATATTACAAAAAATATTGATTATGGTTTCGATTATGCTGATGCAGCAGAAGGTTGGCTAATTAATAAATGGAATAATTTTAAAATTGAAGTTACAGAGAATCAGATTAAGTATTATCTAAATGATAAATTAGTTTACACAGGTGATAATTTTACGAAATTAGATGTTCATGGTTTTACAATGCTTCATAATAATTATGGCGGAGATGCTTATTATGATAATTTTAAATTCAGTACAGATGATTTAGCAGTGAATCAAGTTAATCAGAAAGAATTCAAAGTTTATCCAAATCCTGTGCAAGATGTTTTAACATTCGATACGAATTTTTATGATCAGATTTCAGCAGTTGAGGTTTCTAATACTGTTGGTCAAATTGTTTTGAAAACTGATAAATCTTTAAAAGAAATGAATACATCATCTTTAAAATCGGGAATATATTTTGTGAAAATCTATATGAAAGATGGAAAAACAATGACAAGAAAAATTATTAAAAAATAAACACAAAAAAAGCCTCGCAATGCGAGGCTTTCCTTATTTGATAAATGAAATTCTATTATTTAACTTCTTCGAAGTCTACGTCTTCAACACCATCATTATTTGCTTGACCTTGATCAGCACCTGGTTGAGCTTGCGCACCACCTTGTTGACCTTCGTTCATTGCAGCATAAATTTCTTGTGAAGCAGCATTCCAAGCTGTGTTTAATTTTTCCATAGAAGCATCAATTGCAGCAACGTCTTGAGCAGCGTGAGCAGATTTAACCTCAGCTAAAGCTTCTTCAATTGGTTGTTTTTTGTCAGCAGGAATTTTATCTCCGTACTCAGTCAATTGTTTTTCCGTTTGGAAAATTAACGCGTCAGCAGCATTTACTTTTTCAATTTTTTGTTTTGCTTCTTCGTCTTTTGCAGCATTTTCTTGTGCTTCTTTTTTCATTCTTTCGATATCAGCATCAGATAATCCAGATGAAGCTTCAATTTTGATTGATTGCTCTTTTCCAGTTCCTTTATCTTTTGCAGATACACTCAAGATACCATTCGCATCAATATCAAATGTTACTTCGATTTGAGGAACACCTCTTTGTGCTGGTGGAATATCTACTAAGTCAAAACGTCCGATTTCTTTGTTATCGTTGAATAATGGACGCTCTCCTTGACCAATTCTTAATGTTACTGCTGGTTGATTGTCAACTGCAGTTGAGAAAACCTCAGATTTTTTAGTTGGAATTGTTGTATTCGCTTCGATTAATTTTGTGAATACTCCTCCTAAAGTTTCGATACCTAAAGATAATGGTGTAACGTCTAATAATAATACGTCTTTTACATCACCTGTTAATACACCTCCTTGGATAGCTGCACCAATTGCAACAACCTCGTCTGGATTAACTCCTTTAGATGGTTTTTTACCGAAGAATTTTTCTACTTCTTCTTGGATTTTTGGCATACGTGTAGATCCACCAACTAAGATAACTTCGTCGATATCGTTGATTGATAAACCTGCATCAGATAACGCTTTTTTACAAGGCTCCATAGAACGACGTACTAAATCTTCTGTTAACTGATCAAATTTAGAACGAGTTAAAGTTTCTACTAAGTGTTTTGGTCCTGTTTCGTTAGCTGTAACGTATGGTAAATTAATTTCTGTTTGAGCAGAAGAAGATAATTCGATTTTAGCTTTTTCAGCAGCTTCACGTAAACGTTGTAAAGCCATTGCGTCTTTTTTCAAATCTACACCTTCTTTCGCTTGGAATTCAGAAGCTAACCAATTGATGATTGCATCATCAAAATCATCACCTCCTAAGTGAGTATCACCGTTTGTAGATAATACTTCGAATACACCGTCACCTAATTCTAGGATAGATACGTCAAAAGTACCACCACCTAAATCGTAAACAACGATTTTTTTATCTGAATTTGCTTTGTCTAATCCGTAAGCTAATGCAGCAGCAGTAGGCTCGTTGATAATACGTTCTACTTTAAGACCTGCAATTTCACCAGCTTCTTTAGTTGCTTGACGTTGCGCATCGTTAAAATAAGCTGGTACAGTAATTACCGCTCTTGATACTTCTTGTCCTAAATAATCTTCAGCAGTTTTTTTCATTTTTTGTAAAATCATTGCTGAGATTTCTTGTGGAGTATAGTTACGTCCATCAATATCAACTGCTGGCGTATCATTGTTTCCTTTTACAACTGAATAAGGAACACGACCGATTTCATCTGCATCATTATTAAATTTAGTTCCCATGAAACGTTTAATAGAATAAATCGTTTTCTTTGGGTTTGTTACAGCTTGACGTTTTGCTGAATCACCAACTTTAATTTCTCCTCCTTCTACGAATGCTACGATAGATGGAGTAGTTCTTTTACCTTCTGCATTTGGAATTACAACTGGCTCGCTACCTTCCATTACAGAAACACAAGAGTTCGTTGTACCTAAGTCGATTCCGATTATTTTGCTCATATTGTTTAGTTATTTTTTATATTATTAATGATTTATTTTAAACTTTTACACATCATCAAAAATGATGCTACAACAGAATAGTCAATCTTTGTGCCAACGTAGAAAATGGTGACATCTCAATTTTTAAAATGTCATGTTGTCAGATTATGATGAATGATTTGATTATTTATCGATAAAAAAGTCAGTTTATTGATTGATAAAATGTCAGCGTTAAATTATATTTAAACTTTATCTTAATCTCAGTCTTACCCAATCTTACTTCCGTTTTCTACTTTTCGTTCGGGATTCAAAAGAATAACATCGTTATTATTTCCATAAACACCCATTACGAGACATTCGCTCATAAAAGTGGCAATTTGTTTTTTCGGGAAGTTAACTACAGCCATTATTTGTTTTCCAATCAATTCTTCTTTGCTATAAAGCGACGTAATTTGCGCCGAACTTTTCTTGATTCCTAACGGACCAAAATCAATTTCTAATTGATAAGCAGGATTTCTTGCTTTCGGAAAATCATTTGCACTGATAATTGTTCCAATTCTCATATCAACTTTTTCGAAATCTTGCCAAGAAATTGTTTCAGTATTATTTTCAGGTTTTGGTTCTTCTTTTGGTTTATTTTCTTTGTCGTAAATTGTTTGTAGAATTTTTTCTAAATCCGTTTTTTCATCTGCATATTTCGTTTTCAAGTCATCAGGCATTCGGTTGTAATACGTCAAAGCTTTTTCGCCAAACTGCTTGATATAAAAATCGGTCAATGGTGGAACATTTGGAAATCGTCTATGAAAAATCATTTCTGTATATGCTTGCCATTCGCGTTCTTCTCGCAATTCGATTTGATTTTCGCCCGAACGTTGAAAAACATGTACCATTTCGTGCATCAAAACGTTAGAAAGTAATACCAAATCAAAATCCAGAATGTTACGTGGAACCCGAATAGTAATTCCAGTTTTTTCTTCGCCTTCTGCAGTCAATAAAAAACCTTTTGGATCGACTTCTTCTCGAAACGTAAAACCTGTAAAAGCACTATGTTTTAATTTTAATTCATCTAAAATTTCGTACAATGCTTCAACGATTAAGTGATTATTTTTTAAATAATTTATTCTTTCTTTAAATTTTTCTGTAATCATAGCTTTTTGGCTTATTTATCAAATATATAATCTTATTTTTGATATGTTTTAAAAATGACTATGAAGAAATTAGTACTATTACTTGGCTTGATCTCGATAACAACAAATGCACAAGTACTTAATAATAAACAAGAGTTTACGCGACAAGATTCGCTTCGCGGAACGAATAATGAATTCCGAAATTGGTGGGATGTCAAAAAATATAAAGTAAGTGTAGAGCCAGATTATCAGTCAAAATCGATAAAAGGAAAAACGACAATTACCTTTGATAAAACTGCTCCTCAACAATCAGATTTATTGCAGATAGATTTACAAGATCCGATGATGGTTTCGGCTGTAAAATTGAATGGAAAGAAAATTTCTGATTTCAAACGTGATGGGAATGTTTATTTTATTAATGTCGGAAAAAATATCAAGAATACTTCAAATCAATTAGAATTAGAATATAATGGAAATCCTCGTGTTGCAGTGAGAGCACCTTGGGACGGCGGTTGGATTTTTGCAAAAGATGAAAAAGGTCGCGATTGGATGTCTGTTGCGGTACAAGGTCTGGGTGCAAGTGCTTGGTTTCCGAACAAAGATTATTTAGGTGATGAACCAGATAATGGAATGGAATTGGAAATTATAGCTCCAAAAGATTTGGTTGGAGTTGGTAATGGACGATTAGTTTCTAAGAAAGAGAAAAATGGTAAAACAATTTCTAAATGGAAAGTTGTCAATCCGATCAATAATTATAACATTATTCCATATATCGGACATTATGTCAATTTTAAAGATACTTTTGAAGGTGAAAAAGGTAAATTGGATTTAGATTATTATGTGTTAGATTATAATATAGATAAAGCAAAATCGCAATTTGAACAAGCAAAATTAATGTTGAAAAGTTTCGAACATTGGTTTGGACCTTATCCTTTCTACGAAGATTCTTTCAAGATTGTAGAGGCGCCGCATTTGGGAATGGAACATCAATCTGGTATTGCGTACGGAAATAAATTTGCAAATGGTTATTTGGGTCGAGATTTATCAGGTTCTGGTTGGGGATTGAAATGGGATTTTATCATCGTTCACGAAGCTGGTCACGAATGGTTTGGGAATAATATTACCGAAAAAGATGTGGCAGATATGTGGATTCACGAAGCGTTTACGGCTTATTCGGAAACGTTGTTCACAGAAACTTATCATGGAAAAGATGCGGCAAGCGAATATGTGCGTGGAACGAGAAAGGCAATCCAAAATGATATTCCAATTATCGGCGTGTATGGCGTAAACCAAGAAGGTAGTGGTGATATGTACTATAAAGGTGCAAATATGATTCACACGTTGAGAACTTGGATGAATAATGATGAAAAATTTAGACAAATGTTACGTGGATTAAATAAAGAATTTTATCATCAAACTGTAACTACAGAGCAAATTGAAAATTATATTGCGAAGTTTTCTGGATTAAATTTGAATACTTTTTTCAATCAATATTTAAGAACAATTAAAGTACCGACTTTAGAACTTAAACAAAGTGGAAATAAAGTTGAATATCGTTATACAAATGTTGTGGATGGATTTGCAATGCCTTTGCGATTGAAAGATTCTGAAGTAACAATCAATCCAACGACTAATTGGCAAACGATTAATAACTCAACGATTACAAGAGCGATTGATGTAACAATTAATCCAAATTATTATATTGACACACATATTATATATTAAAACTGAATGAGATATTGAAATGAGTTCAATATGACAAAGAAAGTCTACCTGAACTTGTTTCAGGTTCTCATCCAAAATGATTTATAAAATATTCCAAACAAATATCATCGGTTATTGAATGATGAAATTATAAATTTGTGACATGAAAAAATATATTGCATACGCAATCTTATCGGGATTATTATTAACAGCAGGTTGGCCATCGCACGGCTTTCCATTGTTATTATTTATAGGATTTGTACCCTTGATGTTGGCAGAACATCAAATCACGCAACGCGCAGAATTCAAGAAAAAAGGACGCAAAATTTTCGGACTTTCGTTTTTAGCTTTCTTTATTTGGAATGCGATTGTAATTTGGTGGTTGCATTATGCACAAGAAACGGACGCGAATGGAGATTTGCACAATTCGTGGAGCGCTTATTTGATTCCAGTTGTGGCGAATTCCTTGTTTATGTCAATTGTTTTTCAGTTGTATCATTTCGTTAAAACCAAAGCTGGTAATCTATATGGATTGGTTTTTCTTCCTGCGATTTGGATGAGTTTTGACAAACTAACCTTGAATTGGGAACTAACTTGGCCTTGGTTTAACCTTGGAAATGGTTTTGCAAAATATTACGAATGGGTGCAATGGTACGAGTACACAGGAACTTTTGGAGGAGCACTTTGGATTTGGTTAGTTAATATTACAGTATTCTATTATTTGACGGCTTATATTAATAAGAAAGAAATGAGATATCTAAACAAATTAGGTATTTACGCTGGATTATTAATCGCTGTTCCAATTGGTATTTCTTACATTATTTATGCGAATTACGAAGAAAAAGGAAAAGCGCTTGATGTGTTAGTTCTTCAGCCAGATCTTGATCCTTACAACGAAAAGTATATGAAAGATGGTTTGCAGATTTATGACGAATTGAAACAATTGGCATTGAAAAATATTCAACCAAAAACTCAATTTGTTGTTGCACCAGAAACTGCCGTACCTGGATCATCTGCCTTGATTTTTGATAATATGTATGATGATTTAATTATACAAGACATTCAGCAATGGACAAAAACCAAAAAAGATTTACATTTTGTAACAGGAGCATCTATCATGCGAATTTATCCAATGCAATCTTTAGCATCGGAAACAGCATCTGTTATGAGAGATGGAATTACGTGGTACGACGCTTATAACTCGGCTTTGCAGATAAGTGGAAACGATTCAATAGAAGTTTATCATAAGAGTAAATTAGTACCTGGAGTAGAAATTTTTCCATATCGAAACATTTTAATGCCAATTATTGGAGAATTTATGCTTAACTTTGGCGGCACAACAAAAACGTTGGGGATTCAACCTCATCGTTCTGTTTTCAAGAATAAAACAAACAACGCTACTGTTGCTCCGGTTATATGTTACGAATCTATTTACGGAGACTATACGACAGAATATGTGAGAGAAGGCGCAAATGTTATATTCACAATGACCAACGATTCTTGGTGGGGCTCTACCGATGGTCATCGTCAATTACTATTATATGGTAATTTGAGAGCTATTGAAAATAGACGCGCTATCGTTAGATCTGCAAATTCAGGTATTTCGGCTTTCGTTAATCAGCGAGGAGATATAATGAAGTCTTTACCATATGGAGAGCAGGGTGCCTTAAATGGTACAATTTTAATGAATAGTGAATTAACGTTTTATACAAAATATGGCGATGTAATCGCGAGGATAGCGCTGTTGGTAATGGGAATTATCTTGGCTTATACTCTTGCGCAGAAGTTGTTATATAAACAAAATAAGAAAAAAATATAAAATTAATAACCTAAAGAGTTGTATAAGTAATATATAATTTGTTACTTTGCACTCCGTTTAAAATAGGACAATACAAAATAAGATGTCAAAAATTTGTCAAATTACAGGTAAGAAGAGATTAGTGGGAAACAATGTTTCTCATGCTAATAATAAAACAAAACGCACTTTTGAAGTGAATTTGTTCAAAAAGAGATTTTTTATGCCAGAAACTGGTGAGTGGATTACATTAAGAGTTTCTGCACACGGTTTAAAAACAATCAACAAATTAGGAGTTGATGAGGCTGTTAAACGTGCACGTAAAGAAGGTTTAATCAAATAATTTAAGACACCATGGCAAAAAAAGGAAACAGAGTACAGGTTATTTTAGAATGTACAGAGCATAAAGAAAGTGGTATGCCAGGAATGTCTCGTTATATCACAACTAAAAACAAAAAAAATACTCCAGATCGTATTGAGTTGAAAAAATACAACGCAGTATTGAAAAAGTATACAATTCACAAGGAGATTAAATAATAAAATTTTAGACGATGGCAAAGAAAACGGTAGCAACCCTACAAACTGGGTCTAAAAAAATGACCAAAGTTATCAAAATGGTAAAATCTCCAAAATCTGGAGCTTACGTATTTGTTGAAAAAGTAGTTAACGCTGATGAAGCAGATTCTTTCTTCACGAAATAATCAAATCATCTCCTTAACAAAAAATATTTAAGGTTAATTGAGCTGCCTCGTTTTCAGGGCGGCTTTTTTATTTCCTTATATTTTATGTATCTTCGTACAAAATTTTAAGAAATTTAGCTTATTAATGAGTTGGTTCAAAAAGATATTAGGTAAAGAAAGCAAAGAAAAATTAGATGAAGGATTAGAAAAATCTAAAACTTCTCTATTTGATAAAATCAGTCGTGCTGTAGTAGGTAAATCTAAAGTGGACGATGAGGTTTTAGATGATTTAGAAGAAGTATTGATTTCTTCTGATGTCGGTGTTGAAACAACGATCAAAATTATTCGTCGAATAGAAGAACGTGTAGAACGTGATAAATATGTTTCGACTTCTGAGTTAGATTTAATTCTTCGCGAAGAAATTGCAGGCTTACTTTCCGAAAACAATATAGAAGATACAAACGGTTTTTCGATTCCGAAGAAAGATGTACCATACGTTATTATGGTGGTTGGAGTAAATGGAGTTGGAAAAACAACGACGATAGGTAAATTGGCTTCTCAGTTCAAATCGCAAGGACTTAAAGTGGTTCTTGGAGCAGCAGATACGTTTCGTGCGGCGGCTGTAGATCAATTAGTAATTTGGTCGGAGCGTGCAGGTGTGCCAATTGTAAAACAAGCAATGGGTTCTGATCCTGCTTCGGTTGCATTTGATACCATTCAGTCGGCAGTTGCGCAAAATGCAGATGTTGTTTTGATTGATACAGCAGGACGTTTGCACAACAAAATTAACTTGATGAACGAGTTAACAAAAATAAAACGTGTAATGCAAAAGGTAATTCCAGATGCGCCTCACGAAGTTTTATTAGTGTTAGATGGTTCTACAGGTCAAAATGCTTTTGAGCAAGCAAAACAATTTACACAAGCAACAGAAGTATCTTCTTTAGCAGTTACAAAATTAGATGGAACAGCAAAAGGAGGAGTGGTAATTGGAATTTCAGATCAATTTAAGATTCCAGTAAAATACATTGGTGTTGGTGAAGGAATCAATGATTTACAAGCTTTCAATAAAATGGAGTTTGTCGATTCTTTCTTCAAACGTAATAATTAAGAAATTCAATTTCAATAAAATATAAATCCTTCAAGAAAAACTTGAAGGATTTTTTTATTTAACTAATTTTATATTATTGATATATAGTTTTAAAAAAAATAAAATTAGATATATAATAATTTTCATCAAAGATGAAAAACTATGAGTGAACTATTGATTTCTATATAAAATATTCATCTATATTCTATGTATCTATGTGGTGATTTATTCAAAAGTTTAAACAAGTTAAGTGTAACACATAATTTAGCTTAATAAACCACCTTAATATATTCTTTATAAAACTTTTTGTTTTTATTTTCTTTCTTCGAAATAGTTTTTAGAAACTCGTTTAAATATTCTCTAAAAGGAGAATCTTTCGCTAAAGCATCTTGTTTTTTACTCGTCAAAACCTGAACAGTTCCGTACATTTCTTCATCATTTTCTACGCTCGATGCAATCAAAGTAAAAGTTTCATTGGCTTCATTAATGATGTTTTTATTCGACCAAACTAACAACGGTTGATTGTTTTCGTTGTACAAAACATTGTCCCATTTTCCTAACCAATCGTATAGCATTTTTTTAGCAACCAAAGGCGTTTGAAAACTTTCGACACGATATTCTGTCAACGAACGTTCGGCTTGTTCTTGCGCATATAATAAATTGAAACTTGTGAAAAGTGCGATAAAAAGAAATAATTTTTTCAAACTCAAAAATCTTGTTTAGCGTAAAGTTATCAAAAATAATTGCAATTCTTATGTAACTTATTTGTTCTTCATGCGTCATTTAAATATACACTAACTCTTAATAGAAGAATTAACCATGAAGAAATTTTTTGTACTTGCTGTTACATTGTCAGGAATTTTTGCTTTTGGACAAGACGAAAAGCAAGATTCAACGGACTATAATCCAATTGAAATAGAAGAAGTTTTAGTTCAATCGCAACGCAAAAAAATGTTTGCGGACAAAGCAGTTTATACGTTTGATAAAGAAGCGTTGGAAAAGGCGCGTTACGCAAAAGATTTGTTGAATACGTTACCAGAATTACAAGTTGATCCAATTTCGAATACAATACAGAGTACAAAAGGTGGAACGACTTTGTTGTTGATTAATGGAATTGAAGCAACAGATAATCAAATTCGTGCCTTGAAACCGCAAGATGTAGTGCGTGTAGAGTATTTTGATATTCCACCAGCGCGTTATGCAAATCGTGCAGATCAGGTGGTGAATTTGATTACACGAAAACCAGAAAATGGTTATGTGTACGGAGCTGATCTCACTTCGGCGTTTACAACAGGTTTTATAAATGGTTCTGCTTATGCGAATTTTACGAAAGGAAAAAATAACTTTGGATTAGAGTATAACATCTATCTAAGAGATTATAAAGATCGTACTTCGATGAATATTTATGATTATAACTTAAATAATATTCATTATAGAACAGAAAATCAGCGCAACGAATATTTTGGATATACGGATCAAACAATTGCATTGCGATATACCAATTCGGATTCGGATAAATATGCTTTTCAAGCAAAGTTGGATATGAATATCAGTTCGAGTTTTGCTTATGCAAATGGAAAAAGTTTGTTCTATCAAAATAGTTTATTAGAGAATCATTCGACTTACAAACATTCTAATTCTAATTATTCAAAACCAACATTAGATCTTTATTATTCGAGAAAATTAGGAAAGAAAGATGACCTAAGTTTAAATGTAGTAGGATCAATGTATACAACCAAATCGATTGACGAAACTCGCGAATGGGAAACTTTATCAGGTGCGGAACAATATAATTATCTGACAAATTTAGAAGCTGATCAAAAAGGAATTGTAGGAGAAATAGCGCATACGCATAGTTTCGAGAAAGGAAAATTAAATTCTGGTTATCGAATTTCAAATAATTCAATTGATAATAAATTAGAAAACTTAAATGGACCTTCGAATAATAAAGTAAATTATTTAGAACAATATATCTATTCGGAATATTCAGGAAAAGCGAAAAAGCTGTCGTATCGTTTAGGTGTTGGATTAACGAATGTTCATAATAAGAATGAAGATACAAACACAGATACGCGGACGTTTACGCCAAAATTAGTATTGGGTTACGAATTAGCGAAGAATCAAAATTTACGTTTTTCGAGTTCGTATAAACCAACAAGTCCTTGGAATTCGGCATTGAGTAAAAACGTGATTCAGGTTGTGGAAAATATTACACAAGAAGGAAATCCGTATTTAACCATTCAGAAATCTTTTGGAAATAATTTAATTTATTCCTTCAATTCAAAATATTTTGATTTAAATACAAATGCATTTTATCATTATACAAAAGATCCGATCAATCAATTGTATTTGCAAAATATCATCAATGGAAATGTAGAAGGTTATAAATTAACGTACGAAAATGCTCAAAATTCGCAACGTTACGGTGTTCAAATTACAGGTTCTATCAAACCTTTCGGAACAGATATTTTAACGGTAAAAGTAAATGTAGCGCCAGCAACAGAGCGTTTCAAAACGAAAGATGGTAGAATTTTGAAGAATGATTATATCGGAAATTATTTTGCATTATCATCTGTTTACAAAAACTTTCGTGTAGATTATCAATTTAATATTCCGTATTACACGTTGGGCGGAGCTTTGTTGTACACACAAGAAAACATGAACCATGCTTTTGCGAGTTATAAGTACAATAATTGGACTTTTTCTACTGGAATGTATTGGATTGGAATGCCATCGACTTACAAGCAAAAAACGATGGATAAACAATATGTGGATTATTCTCGTGTAGGAAAAATTTGGGACAACAAATCGATGTTTGTCGTTGGTTTGAGTTTTGATTTTGCTACAGGTAAAAAAACAAATATCAACCGAAAATTGGAAAATGAAACTGCAGGAGCAGCAACGTTTTAATAAATAAAAAGAGAATCCTTAGGATTCTCTTTTTGTTTATTATAATTTGGATGCGATGTTGAAACGAGTTCAACAAGACATATTAATTGTTTTTAATAAGTATAAATTTTAGCTTTCTAATATCTACAACTCCGCCAAAAATTTCAGCGTATCAATATTATCGGCGTAATCAGTTAATTTTGGGAATTGAGTTTGCCCAAATTCAACATAATTCAGATTATCTTTCATATCATTTCCAACCACACATTGTATTTGATCTTCATTTTCGATCAAATAATTTTTTACATCATTTATATCTTTATAAACTTCAAAATTTACAACTGCAATAGGAGAATGTAAAGCTGTGTCTTTTTTCATTAGAACAAAATTATTGTCTAAAAATTCATCTTTTCCTAACAAAAATATAGCACGATTGTAATCGTAATTATTTGCATATTTAGGATGATTAATCACATTACCATAAGAAAAAATAGCTTCGAATATTTTTGGTAATTGTGCTTCATCTTTTACATAAAGTTTGGTTACATTTCGGCAACCTAATCCAAAATAAATGAATAAGTCGTTACCCAATTTTTTCAATTCTTCATCAGTTTCCGAACCATTTAATACAGCAACCGAAGTTCTGTTTTTACGAATAATGTTAGGAACTTTACCAAAATATTGTTCAAAATAACGTGCCGTGTTATTGCTTCCAGTTGCAATAACTGCATCATAATTTTCTAATCGTTCAACAGTTTGAATAATCAATTTGAAATTTTCATCAATCGAATACAAATATTTTATAGCTAATTTGATTAATTTATCATCTTTTGATGAAGTTTTAATCAAGGCATTATTTCCAGAAATAACAACAGAAAGCAAATCATGAAAACCAACCAAAGGTAAATTTCCTGCCATTATAATTCCGACATTTTTTGGCGTTTCAGCAAATGGATAATCTTTCGTCCAAGCCAATAAATTTTCTTCCGTTAAAGCTTCCGCCCAACTTTTCAAGGCTAACGTAATATTTTCTTTTGTAAACCAATTGTTGTAGGCTTCTGCATCGCTCACCGCATATTCAGCTTCTTCTTTCCAATTCTCGAATTTTTCTGTCAGTTCGGCGTCTTTAATTGAATCATTATTTATAATAAAATTAAAAAACTGCCCCAATTCGTTAAATGCTGAAATCCTTTGTTCAAATGTCATTTTTTCTGAAAATTAAATGTAATTTTGTAGTTGCAAATGTAGGAAATAAAAAAACAGATACAATGGCTATAATTATTACAGATGAATGTATAAATTGTGGAGCTTGTGAGCCAGAATGTCCAAATAACGCGATTTATGAAGCTGCGGTAGATTGGAAATATTCTGATGGAACTTCTCTTAGCGGGACAATTGTAAACGTAGACGGCGCAACTTATGACGCTGATGCGGTGCAAGATCCTGTGAGTGATGAGGTTTATTACATTGTTCCCGATAAATGTACTGAATGTAAAGGTTTCCACGAAGAACCACAATGTGCGGCAGTTTGTCCAGTGGATTGTTGTGTGCCTGATGATAACCACGTAGAAAGCGAGGAGCGCCTTTTGAGCAAAAAAGCGTTTATGCACTTAGAGTAAAATCGTCACAACTTTACATATAAAAACCTCTCAAATTGAGAGGTTTTTTGTTTTTGGGTAATCCCTTCGGGCGGGCTTTTCGTTCCAATCTTTTTCTCAAACTTCGACTTTGCTCAGTTATCAAAAAGGATTTCGACTTCAATCCCTATTGCATTTTATTAATTTTCGAAACTCGAGCTTCGAAATTCGTTTTTTTAAGAATATCTTTTCTTTCTAATCCAAAATCCAATTCCAGCGAACAAGCCAATAATAGCAGTTGGAACAAGTAAATTAATCATTTGCCAAGTCGATTTTTCTTGTAAAACAGTCGTTTCACTTAACAACGGAATTTCTAATTTACGATTACGTAAAGCCAAGAAATCAGAATCGCCTAATAAATAATCCATCGCATTCATTACAAATGTTTGGTTGGCGTATGTTTTTGGTTTTCCATCTGGATTATCTGGACGAACCGAAAATTTATTTTCTCCTAATTGCATTGGAACTCCTCTCCACAAAGCATTTTTCAAAACATCTCCGTCCGAAATGACTATCATTTTTCCATCGGTAGTTTTCGGTTTGAAATTTGGAAATTCTTTACGTTCGTAACGCGAAGCATAAGCCGAATTGAAATTACCTTCTAACAAAACTGCCATCGGAATTTTACCCATTTTATATTCTTCAGGATTCTCGATTTCTACTTCGTTTAATTGAATATAATTTAAAGCAGGTTTCAAACTTGATTGTTCAGAAGAACTCAATAAAACCGTTTGCTTAATATTTGGATTTTTTAGTAATTCGATTGGATTTGCAAATTGGAATAAAACAGGATCGATTGAACTTGTAATTGGGTTTTCTTCTCCTTTAATTCCTAACTCAAAATAAGGCCAATTGTAATAATTGTAACTTGTATTTCCTGCCGTTTCACCATCAGCCAAAACAATTTGCGCCCCATTCATATCCTTTATAACAGCCGGATGAATGCGAACACCATAATTGAATAAGAAATCATTTAACTTCAAATCTCTTGGAAAAGCAACGATTTTTCCACTTCGGAAAATAGAATCCATTTCAGCATCGACAGTTTCCACAGCCATCATCATTTTTCCACCATTCATGATATATTGATCCAAAACCAATTTATCCATATCAGAAAAAGGTAATGTAGGTTTTGCGATAATTAACGCATCAAAACGTTTCAAACTATCCAAATCAGAAGTTTGTAAAGTAAACGATTTGTTTGCAATTGGATTAAGGTAGATCTCAACATCATATTTTTCTGACAAAGCAGAACCTAATCCTTGAATATTAGCTTCTGGTAATTCATCATGATGAACGATAAAACCAACTCGTTTGCGCTCAAAATTGGTTGCTTTCTGAATTTTTTCGGCAAATAAATATTCTAATTTTTCTGTTGAAGCCAATGCTAACTTTTCAAATGGAGTAGAAGGATCATTGACCAAAACCTCCATATAAGTCGATTTGTCGCCGTAAGTTAATTTTGCATACGGATAAACATTCAAAATTCCTTTGTCGGTTTTAATCGGAACTGGAGCCAATTTATTTTGCTCTAATTCGGCTTGTCCTAAATCGACAGGATCAACAAAAGAATACGAAATGTTGCTATTTTTTTCGCGAAGTTCGTCTAATAAAAACTGAATTTCGTTCTTCAAAATTCTGTAATCGCCCGTTAAATCTCCACCCAAAAGAATTTCAATTTTAAGCGGTTGTTTTACATTTTCTACCAATTTTTCGGTTGTAGAAGTTAACGTAAAACGTTTGTCTTTCGTCATGTCAATTCGCGTATAAACAAATTGAGCGATGATAAAAAGCGCGATAAATGCGATGAAAGTAATTAGATGTTTTTTGTTTAATTTTTTCATGGCACTATTTTTTATTTTCAAGATTAACAATTGAAATTTGATTCAGAATTCCAATCAAAATCAAAAAGTAAAGTAAATCTCGTGTGTCAATAATTCCTTTCAAAAACTGGTTGTAATGTGTAAAACTTCCAATTTTTTGAACATAGAAATCCATCGAACCAAGTAAATTATAAGACGCTAAACTTTCGAATCCATAAAAAATAATGAAGCAAAAGAAAACCGCCAAAACATAAGCCATTACTTGATTTTTGGTGATAGATGAAGTAAATAAACCAATTGCTGCGAATAAACTTCCTAAAAAGAAAAGTCCTAAATAGCCAGAAAAAATTGTTCCGTAATCTAGTTCTTGTTCAGGCATCAAAAATTCTTGCAACGTAATTGTGAACAAGAAAGTTGAAAGCAGACAAAAAACGACAACTGAAACGACTGCTAAATATTTGCCCCAAATAATTTGGTTATTTTTTATAGGTAGTGTGAATAACCACAATAATGTGCCATTTGCTTGCTCTTCCGCGATTAATTTCATGGTTAAAGCAGGAATCATGAATAGAAAAATCCAAGGTCCGACAAAGAAAAAACTATTTAAAGTTGCATTTCCTGTATTGAAAACATTGAATTCGTTATCAAAAAACCAAAGGAACAAAACCGAAACGATAACAAATGTCGCGGTTGCTAAATAGGCGGTGAAGCCTAAATAAAAATTGGAAAACTCTTTTTTGAAGATCGTCCACATGTTATTTTTTATTATTACGATTAATTAAACGCACAATAAGCATAAGTAGTATACCACAACCAAAGAAACTGACAATTGACCAATACCAATCTCGACCAAAATCTGTTTTTTGAATTACAGCAAACACGATAACAAATAATAAAATTGTTGCCAATTCATTCATCATTCGCAGTTGAACAGAAGTGTATTTGAAAACTTTATTTTGGATTTGTTTCAACGTTCGCCAACACCAAAAATGATAAATTAATAAAACACTTATCATCCCCAATTTACTTTTCATCCAAGGCATATGCAACAAACCTTGATTTTTGTAAAGCATATTCAATCCCATTGTGATCAAAATAACCAAAGCAGGAGCGGTAATTACATTCCATAATTTTTTCTCCATGTAGGTATATTGATCCTGCAAAATTGATTTTTTTGGTTCTTCCATTTGTTGTGTTTCTGTATGATAAATCATCAAACGAACAATGTAAAATAAACCAGCAAAGTAACTTACCACGAAGATAACGTGTATTGCTTTGTATATTAAATAATTATAAGTCATATAGTTATTGTAAACTCTCTAATACTAAATTTTCTCAGCGTTAATTTTCAAATTCAATTGTAATTGTATCGTTTTTCTTCAATCCCATTAACTGATTTGCACCTCCTGATATCGTTGGATTACTTTTGTAAAGCGTAACTTCTAAAAATCCTGCCGAATTAAACAAACACAATGTTCGCCCAAAAGCTTGCACTTCTTTGTTAAAATCTTGCACAACTTCGTTGTAATGCTCATAAATAACAGTAATATCGGTCATCGAGAAATCTTTCTGACGAAGCAAAATTTTATATTTTCTGTCTTGTGCAATTTCATCGAAAAAATCTTTCGAAATATTACTCACAACATTCCCAAAATGATCAATATAAATCACATTTCCTATGATAAATTTATCATCGCGATAAATTGGTTTCAACTCATTCAATTGCTTCATTTCGGTACGTTTGTTCCCTAAAAGAGCAGGAACTCCGCCGCGCGCCAAGTGACATGCAACTGGCACAAAACAATTTTTCATTGGAAATAGACTGTCTACTCCTTCTGGATAAGCGGTGATTTCGTAAATTTCTTCTGGTTGATTTTTTTGACAAATCAAGGATAAAATTCCATTATCTGCACAAATAAAATAATGATGATTGATTAATGCACAAATCGGCTTCTGATAAGGCGTGCTTAAGGCATTAATACCAATAATATGTATAGTTCCGTCGGGAAATTCCTCGTAAGAATTACGAATGATATAGGCAGCTTCAGATAAATCATAAGGATTAACATGATGCGAAATATCTACAATCGTAACATCGGCCAATTCCTTTAGAATTGCGCCTTTAACGCTAGAAACAAAGTAATCTTTGACTCCAAAATCCGATGTTAATGTAATAATTGCCACTATTCTCTAATAATTAGCAAATATATTGTTTATTATTCTTTATTTTTGTGTAAGTGAACCAAAAAAACAATCTCATTTGACAGAAATTAATATTGAATTAGCCGAAATTAATGCTCAAGATTTTTATGGTGCTAATAATGAACATCTAAAAAGAATCAAAGAATATTATCCAAAATTAAAGATTGTTGCTCGCGGAAGAGAGTTGACAGTATTTGGAAATGAAGATGTTCTGAAAGTATTTGACCAAAAAATGCAACGAGTAATTCAGCATATTCACAAATACAATCGACTATCTGATCGCGAACTAGAAATCATTATGACCGAAGATAATAATGAAATGCTTCAAATGAAAAAAGAAGATGAAATTATTGTACACGGTGTAAATGGTAAAATCATCAAACCTCAAACGCCTAATCAACAAAAGCTGGTACAAACTGTTTACAACAAAGACATGGTGTTTGCAATTGGACCTGCTGGTACGGGAAAAACCTATACGGCTGTTGCGTTGGCGGTACAAGCGTTGAAGAACAAAGAAGTTCGCCGAATTATTATGACGCGTCCTGCTGTAGAAGCTGGAGAAAATTTAGGTTTTTTACCAGGTGATATGAAAGATAAATTAGATCCATATTTACAACCTTTGTACGATGCGTTGAAAGATATGATTCCGTTCGAGAAACTTTCGTCTTATACCGAAAAAGGAGTAATAGAAGTTGCGCCTTTAGCATTTATGCGTGGTCGAACGTTGGACGGAGCTTTTGTAATTCTTGATGAAGCACAAAATACAACCTATGCTCAGATGAAAATGTTTTTGACGCGTATGGGAAAAAATTCTAAATTTATTATCACTGGAGATCCTGGTCAGGTCGATTTACCACCAAAACAAAAATCTGGTTTACGTGAAGCGATTAATATATTGAAAGATGTAAAAGATATCGGATTTATTTATTTGGATGATAAAGATGTTGTTCGACACAAAATTGTTCGCGAAGTCTTGAAAGCTTACAAAGTGAGTGAAGATAAAGAGCGAGAGAAAATAGATATAAAAAAATAAATCAAAAAGCCAATTGTTTCTAAGAGCAATTGGCTTTTCGATTTAATATTTATGGCAGAATATTAAATTATTCTTTTAGTGGATTAGTTTTTAAAGTAAAACCTAAAATGTTAAATGCTAATCCTATTGGCAAAATCATTCCTGGAATTAAGCTCATTCTATTAGAATCAGAAAATTCTAAGATTAATAAAATTGAAGTTAATATTAAAACTAATCCCGTTATATATAATATGTTTTTCATTTTATTATAAATTGTAATTCAATCAAATATAATGATTTATTTCTAATTTTTGTAAAAAATATTCGATTCTAAAATCAAGTTAAGAAAGATAATTTTGATAATGCGAATCAAGTAAATGTCATTCCGATAAAGGAGGAATCTAAATTTAATGCGAAGCTGAACTGAATTCCGCTTGACAGGCTTGTTAAGTCATCCTGAACTCGTTTCAGGATCACATTATTTTATGATAAATTAAAGATAGATTCTTCACTTCGGTATCGCTTCGTTCTGAATGACAAAACCTAAAAAAAATATCTCCTTGAGGAGATTATAGAGGTGTTTTTTTTAATGACAATTGAGTTTGCATCATTTTATAAGAGGAATCAAAAATAAATTTACCACTCAAAACTCAATACTTAAAACTTTTTTCCATCAACCAACCTTTTTGTAATTTGTTGCATCTAACTTACAAATCAAACAATATGAAAAAGTTATTTTCTTTTTTCTTCGTTTTTGTTGGAATGTTTTTTTCTACAAAAATAAATGCGCAACATATCCGAATTGGATTTCCGCGTATCGAAATAGGTGAACGTCCAGACGAAAATTCTGTGAGTTTGCAATCGATGGATGTACAAGTTGAGATTTTTGGAAATTTAGCCAAAACGACAACAACTTTAGTTTTTACGAATTCGTCAAGTCGAAATCTCGAAGGGAATTTAGTTTTCCCTTTGCCCGAAAACACGACTGTTAGTGGATATGCAATTGATATTAATGGAAAATTGCGAAATGCAGTTCCCGTTACAAAAGCGCGTGCGGTTGAGGTTTTCGAAAGTATTCAGAAGCAAAATATCGATCCCGGAATCATCGAAAAAGTAGAAGGAAATAATTTCCGAACTCGTATTTCTCCGATTCCAGCAAAAGGTTCGCGTACGATTCAGTTGTCGTATTACCAAGAATTAAAATTGGATAAATCTTCATATCAATATCATTTGCCTTTAGATTCTTCGAAGAAGATTGCGAAGTTTAATTTGACAACAAAAGTGTTCAATGCTGCTGGAAAACCACAATTGGTAGAAACGCCAGATGGTTCGTTCAATTTTTCTGAAAATAGTAATATATATGAAGCAAATTTGTCGAAAACAGATTTTACACCTAAAAAATCATTAATTATTAATCTTCCAAAATCTCCGAATAATGTAGAATCTTTTGTTCAGAAAAATGTAGATGGTTCGGTTTATTTTTATGCGAATTTATTGGTTGATGCAAAATCTCAACCTAAAGTTTGGTCGAAAAATATCGGAATAATTTGGGATAATTCGTTAAGTGGTTTGAAACGAAATCATCAAAAAGAATTAGAATTTTTAGATAAAATTATTTCTCAACAAAAAAATCTAAATATTGAAGTTTCGTTGTTGAATATTTCTTTGGAAAAATCGAGATTGTTTCAAATTAAAAATGGTGATTGGTCTGAATTGAAAAAATATTTGGAAAATGTGACATATGATGGAGGAACAAATTATGCAAAAATTCTTCCAACAAATCTGAAAGCAGACGAATATCTATTGTTTTCGGACGGGATTTCGTCTTTTGGCTCGAATATTTTTAACATAGATAAACCTTTTTATACGATTGCGTCTTCGCCGACTTCTAATTATGGTGTTTTGAAAATGATTGCGCAAAAAGCTGGTGGAAAATTCATCAATCTTAATGAAAATTCTGTAGAAAATGCGTTCAAACAAATCAATGAAAGTTCGGTTCAATTCTTAGGAATTATCAACAATACAGCAGGAGAAGTTTACCCAATTTCGACAAATTATGTGAGTAATGGAATTTCGATTGCGGGAATTTCTCAGTATCCAAATGCAAAATTAACGATGATGTTTGGACGAAATGGAAAAGTGGAATTCAACAAAGAATTGGATTTGAGTAAATCAACTCAAAATCTTGAAATTAGTAAAATTTGGGCGCAAAGTAAAGTGAATTATTTGGAATTGAATCCAGAGCAAAATAAAACAGAGATAGAAGAAATTGGGAAACAATTTTCGATTGTAACATCGAATACAAGTTTAATTGTTTTGGAAAATGTTTCGGATTATGTAAAGTATAAAATCAATCCACCAGCGGAATTGCAAAGTGAATTTAATAAATTATCGAAACAAGGTTTTGAACAAAAAGAAACTCGAAAAGCTGATTTGTTGAAAAATGCAATTGCGAAAGCAAAGGAATTGAAAGAGTGGTGGAAGAAAGATTTTAAATATGTAAAACCGAAATATCCAAAACCTGTTGCGGATTCTACAACTTATTTAGAAGAGACTGCGCAAGTGAATATGGTAATGCCAGAACCAAGAGCTATGGCTGCAATGGAAGTTAGAACTGAAGGAAGTCCAACTACAACATCTAATATGAGAATTAGAGGAGCGTCAAGTTTGAGTAATTCTGTTGATAAAAAAATGAAGGATGAATCATCTGCTTCGGTTCCAGAAATTAAAATAGTCAATGTAAAATCGGATAAAGGATACATGAAGTTGATAGAAGCGTCTAAAAATCCATATCAAACTTATTTAGATTTGAGAAAAGATTATGCCGAAACGCCTGCGTATTATTTTGATGTGGCAACATTTTTCTTTCAGAAAAAAGAAAGAGAAACTGGTCTTAAAATTTTAAGCTCGATTGCAGATTTAGGATTGGAAGATGCCGAGTTGTATAAAATGTTAGCATACAAATTGAAAGAAATTGAGGAATATCAAACCGAATTATTTATCACGAAAAAAGTCTTAGATTGGCGACCTTTTGATGCGCAAAGTTATCGAGATTATGCGTTGGCGTTGCAAGATAATGAGCAATATCAATCGGCTTTAGAGTATTTATATAAAGTATTAACGAATGATTATTCAGTAGAAATTGCCAATCGGGATCGCGATATTACAGAGATTATTGTTCCTGAAATTAATAATTTGATTTCGCTTCATCGCAAAGAATTAAACTTATCAAAAATTAATAAAGATATCATTGCAGAACTTCCAGTTGATATTCGTGTGGTGATGAATTGGAACAAAGATATGACGGATATTGATTTGTGGGTGACCGATCCAAATGGCGAAAAATGTTTCTACGGACATCGTACAACTGCGATTGGAGGGCGAATGAGCGAAGATGTAACGCAAGGCTTCGGACCAGAACAATTTATGTTAAAAAAAGCGATCAAAGGAAAATATAAAATAGAAACGAATTTTTTCGGAGAAAGACAGATGAGTATTTCGGGACCGACAACTATTTCGGCAGAGATTTACTTGATGTATAGCTCAGGAAAACAAGTGAAGAAAATGATTACTTTCCAAAATAATAAGCCAAATTCTGGTGGCGAAGGAATTTTGGTTGGTGAATTTGAATTTTAGTAAATGGAAAAGGAATCTTGAAAGAGATTCCTTTTTTTTGCATAACGCATAACGCATAACGGGGTATACATTCTACATTTTACAACAATCACATCCACTGATTTCGATCCAAACTTCTGTACTGAATCGCTTCGCTAATATGTTTCGAAAGAATAGTTTCAGAATTATCTAAATCCGCAATTGTTCGTCCAACTCTAATAATTCGGTCATATGCACGAGCAGAAAGATTTAATTTTTCCATAACAATTTTGATTAAATTCTTCGAATGATCATCTAAATCACAAAAAGCATCCAATTCTTTTGGTCCCATTTGTGAGTTATAGTGAACTTTTGTGTTTTCAAATCGTTTGGTCTGAATATTTCTTGCATTAATCACACGTTCACGAATCACAGCACTTTTTTCGCCACGACGTTCTTGCGACAAATCATCAAACGGAACAGGATTCACTTCTATATGCAAATCAATTCGGTCTAAAAGTGGTCCAGAAATTTTATTCATATAACGTTGCATTTCCGCTAAAGAGGAAGTGTTGTTCGGATCATCCATAAAATAACCGCTCGGACTTGGATTCATGGAAGCAACTAACATAAAACTCGCAGGGTAATTCACCGTGAATTTTGCCCTCGAAATTGTGACTTCTCGATCTTCCAAAGGTTGACGCATAACTTCTAAAACAGTTCGTTTAAATTCGGGTAATTCATCCAAAAACAAAACACCATTATGCGCCAAAGAAATTTCGCCAGGTTGTGGATAAGAACCGCCGCCGACTAAGGCCACGTCAGAAATAGAATGATGCGGACTAGAATAAGGACGACTCACAATGAGTGATTTGTTAGATAATTTTCCAGCAACGCTATGAATTTTTGTCGTTTCGAGCGCTTCTTGAATAGTCATTTTAGGAAGAATAGAAGCAATTCGTTTGGCTAACATTGTTTTTCCACTTCCTGGAGGACCAATCAAAATAATGTTATGACCACCTGCAGCAGCGATTTCCATCGCGCGTTTTACATTTTCTTGACCTTTTACATCCGCAAAATCGAAAGGATAATTATTCATTTCACTAAAAAAATAATCATCTAAATTGACTTGATGAGGTTGCAAAATAATTTCTCCGTTAAAATAATCAACAACTTCTCTGATGTTATCAACCGCAAAAACATCGATTCCTTCTACAACTGCTGCTTCGTCTGCATTTTGTTTGGGTAAAATAATTCCTTCGAAACCTTCTTCTTTTGCTTGTATTGCAATCGGTAAGGCTCCTTTTATAGGTCGAAGAGAACCATCGAGCGATAATTCGCCCATCATTATATATTTGTTCAGTTGTTCAGAATTTACTTGCTCAGAAGCTGCTAAAATTCCAATTGCGATGGGTAAATCATAGGCAGAACCTTCTTTTTGTAAATCTGCTGGCGCCATATTAATCGTGATTTTTTTACCAGGTAATTTCAAATTAGAATTTTTTAGTGCAGCATTTATCCTAAAATTACTTTCTTTTATTGCGCTATCGGGCAAACCAACCAAATGATAACCGACACCTTGATCAATATTAGCTTCCACAATAATGGTTTGTGCGGAAACTCCGAAAATAGCACTTGCAAAAATTTTCACTAACATAAAATATTTTTTTATAAATTTACTTCCTTTTTCTATTGAATAAAATAGCTGAGAGGATTTAAGTATTTAATAATTAATTAAATAATACACTTTGGTGTAAATTCTATATGAAAAAAGAAAAATATTCTTTTGAATTTGAACGATTCGAGAGTAAATCTGAGCTTGCAGCAGAACAAAAAAAAGTAGTAGAAGAGGCTTATGATATTTCGTTGAATGCATATGCGCCTTATTCTAATTTCAATGTTGGTGCATCTGTTCAATTAGAAAATGGAGAAATTTTTTCGAGTTCAAATCAAGAAAATGCTTCGTATCCAGTCGGGACTTGTGCCGAAAGAGGTTTATTGGCTTATGTAAATGCAAACTTCCCAAATATTAAGATTGAAAAATTGGCTGTTTCTACGCCAAATGTCAATTATCCATTGCCTCCATGCGGGATGTGTCGTCAATATATTTTAGAGATTGAAAAGAAACAATCGCAACCAATCGAAATTATTTTATCTGGAAAAGAAGGTGATGTTTTGGTGATAAATTCTGCTAAAGATTTGCTTCCATTGCATTTTACTGATGAATTTTTAGGGTAGCAATTTTGTACACTAAATAGATTAGTTTAAATTTGTTCCAACGGAATTGTGCAATTATGGAAAAATTAACGCAAGAAACGTACCTACAATGGTATCGTGATATGACTTTTTGGCGTCGCTTCGAAGATAAGTGTCGTTCATTATATTTAAAGCAAAAAATTAGAGGTTTCTTACATTTATACAATGGACAAGAAGCTTTACCAGCTGGTTTTATTCATGCAATGAAACCTGGTGTAGATCATGTGATTACTGCTTATCGTTGTCACGTTTGGCCTATGGCTTTGGGTGTAGATCCAAAACGTATTTTGGCTGAATTATGTGGTAAAGAAACAGGAACTTCTCATGGTTTAGGAGGATCTATGCACGTTTTCAGTAAAGAACATAATTTTTATGGTGGACACGGAATCGTTGGTGGACAAATTCCATTAGGAGCAGGAATTGCTTTTGGTGATAAATTCTTCAACCGCGATGGTGTTACAATCTGTTTAATGGGAGATGGCGCAACTCGTCAAGGGACATTACATGAAACATTTAATATGGCGATGAACTGGAAATTACCAGTTGTTTTTGTTTGCGAAAACAATCAATACGCTATGGGAACTTCTGTTTCTCGTACTGCTAACCACGAAGATATTTGGAAATTAGGTTTAGGATACGAAATGCCTTGTATGCCTGTAGATGGTATGGATCCTGTAAAAGTTGCAGAAGCAGCTTACGAAGCTATTGAAAGAGCGCGTCGTGGAGATGGACCAACTTTCTTAGATGTACGTACATATCGTTATAGAGGTCACTCTATGTCTGATGCTGAGCCTTATCGTACAAAAGAAGAGGTGGAAGAGTACAAACAAGAAGATCCAATCTTGAATGTTGAGAATCATATCTTAGTAAACAATTGGGCAACTAAAGAACAATTAGATGCAATTATTGATGAAGTAAAAGTGATGGTAGAAGAATGTGCAGAATTTGCAGAAAACTCTAACTATCCAGAAGAACACGTAATGTATGATTATATCTATTCAGAAGAAAATTATCCATTCTTAGATAAAATCGAAAACAACTAAAAACCATGGCAGAAATTATTACAATGCCTCGCTTAAGCGATACAATGGAAGAAGGAACTGTTGTAAAATGGCACAAAAATGTAGGAGATAAAGTTGCTGAGGGTGATATCTTAGCAGAAATCGAAACAGATAAAGCAATCCAAGAATTCGAATCAGAATTTGACGGAGTATTATTATATCAAGGTGTTGCAGAAGGTGTATCAACAAATGTTGATGAGATTTTAGCAATCATCGGAAATGAAGGAGAAGATATTTCAGGTTTAATTGGAGGTGGAGCAAAAGCAACTACTGAAGTGAAAGAAGAAAAATCAACTCCCAGCGAAACAAAAACAGAAGAAGCAAAACCTGTTGCAGAAATTCCTGCAAATGTGGAAGTAATTACAATGCCTCGTCTTTCTGATACAATGGAAGAAGGAACTGTAGTTGTTTGGCACAAAAATGTTGGAGATCAAGTTGCGGAAGGTGATATTTTAGCAGAAATTGAAACAGATAAAGCAGTGCAAGAATTCGAATCAGAATTTGATGGTATTTTATTATATCAAGGAGCTAAAGTGAACGAGCCTGCACCAGTAGATTCTGTTTTAGCAATTATTGGTGAAGCTGGTACTGACGTTTCTGCAATTGTAGCAAACGGAGGTAAAGTTGCTGCACCAGCAGTTTCTACAGATGTTGTTGATGACGAAAAACCAGTAGTTGTACAATTAGATGTAAATAATAAGGTTGAAGAAACTTCTTCTTCTGATCGTATTTTTGCATCGCCATTAGCAAAAACAATTGCAAAAGATAAAGGAATTAATTTAGCAGAGGTGAAAGGTTCTGGTGATAATGGACGTATCGTGAAAAAAGATATCGAAAATTATCAACCATCTGCTCAACCAAAAGCGGAATCAAAATCTGAATCAGTTAAACCAGCTCAAACTTTTGTTTCTGGAGAAGATAAAGTGATTCCAAATTCTCAAATGAGAAAAGTTATCGCTAAACGTTTGGCTGAATCTAAATTTACAGCTCCTCATTATTACTTAAATGTAGAGTTGGATATGGATAATGCGATTGCTGCGCGCAAACAATTAAACTCGGTGCCTGATACGAAAATTTCATTCAACGATATGATTGTGAAAGCATGTGCAATGGCTTTACGCAAACATCCAGCTGTTAATTCTACTTGGACAGATACAGAAATTATTCAACATGGAGATATCAATATCGGTGTGGCAGTTGCTGTAGAAGATGGTTTATTGGTTCCTGTTGTTAAAAATACAGATCAAAAATCATTTGCTCAAATTTCTGCTGAGGTCAAAGATTATGCAGGTCGTGCAAGAGATCGCAAATTAAAAGCAGATGAAATGGAAAAATCAACATTCTCTGTTTCAAACTTAGGTATGTTTGGAATCGAATCATTCACATCGATTATCAATCAACCAAACTCTTGTATCCTATCAGTTGGTTCAATTATTCAAAAACCAGTTGTAAAAGACGGACAAGTTGTAGTTGGTAACACAATGAAATTATCTTTAGCTTGTGATCACAGAACAGTAGACGGATCAACAGGTGCACAATTCTTACAAACATTAAGAATGTACATCGAAAATCCTGTTACAATGTTAGTGTAAGCTAAGATTTAATATATTTTTTTAAAGACCATTCATCGAATGGTCTTTTTTTTGTTATAGATTTTATGAATTTGTATCTTTAATCTCTAAAGTAATTAATTTAATGAAGCAACTAAAATTCTACTTTAATATTTTAAAACAGACAATTGTTGAATTTGGTGAGGACCGAATTATGAAATTGAGTGCTTCGTTAACTTATTACGCATTGTTTTCACTTTCACCATTAATTCTGATTGTAATTTCCAGTGCAAGTTTATTCTTTAAGAAAGATGCTATCGAAAACCGAATGTTTTATGAGCTTAAAAATATTGTTGGTCCAGATGTCGCTTTAGCTGTACAAAATTTTGTTACAAATTCTACCATTTCAGGAGATAGTTCGCTTGCTTTATATATAGGTATCGGAATTTTGATTTTTGGTTCTACAACAATGTTCACCGATATGCAAGATAGTCTCAATCTTATTTGGCGTGTCGAAGCAGTTCCTCGTAGAGCTTGGTTGAAATTTGTAATAAATAGAGGGCTTTCATTTTTGATTATCCTTTCATTAGGAATAGTTTTAATAGCAACAGTAATATTAAATAGTATATTAATGAGTTTTGGAGAAGAAATTTTCAGTCTTTTCGAACTCGATACCATTATGACGAAGACCACAGTTATTCTTCTTAATAATACATTGAGTATTTCAATCTCGATTTTGATATTTTATATTCTCTTCAAGATTCTTCCCGATGCACGTATCAAAGCAAAACAAGCTTTTGTAGGAGCGTTTTTTACGGCGATTCTATTCTTTATTGCAAAATATTTAATTGGTATTTATATCGCAAACTCCAAATATTCTACCATTTTTGGATCGGCAGGTTCGTTGGTTATTCTTTTGTTGTGGATTTATTATGTTGCAACAATTCTATATTTCGGCGCAAAATTCACAAAAGTATTTGCCGAAGCCAAAGGTTACCCTATTATTCCAAAACGAAATGCGAAGCTCAGAAAAGTATCTTTTATTGATCATATTGCAGAAAAACACGATTACGAAAGTATCGATTAATAATAGATGAATGATTTTTCTTGAATAAACAATTGTCGCGAAGCGACAATTTCACCCGAGTCGATAACCACAAAGTATCCGCTGTTGCTTTGCTTAAATCAGCAAACCATCATCGTCTAATCATCCTTTGCAGTAAAAACTAAAGTTTATTCTGTAGTACTGAATTTGTTTCAGTATTACATTCTATTAATAATTAAAGAAGAGTTATCTTAATTTAACGAAATTTAAAACGACCATTCAATAAAAAGGCGTTCATAAATGAAAAGTTCGAAGCGAAGAAAAAGATTTAGCCGATAGGTTTTTAAATCTTTTCGCGCAGAATGCTTCATTTTAGCCTTTTTGTTGAGGTCTTGATTTTAATACCCAAAATCATCTCATGATTTTTCCTCTTAATCTCAAATGTTTTTTTATCAAGAAAAAAATGAAAGTAAATATTAATTTTTTACATAAATCTCTCTATTTCGTCTGCCGTTTAGCGTAATCCGTCAAACATTTCAAAAAATATTTTCCATTGTACCAATAACTTAAGGAAAGAATGTAAAATAAAAGTAAAGTATGTTTGGAAAAACGAATAATCCAGCCGTATATTTGCAATCCCAATACGAAAGACGAGTAGTATTGTAGTTGACATAAGGACTTATATAGCGACAAAAATTATTTAAAAATAAATTTGCGAGTTTAGAAATAAGCATTACCTTTGCAATCCGATTCCGAAAGGGGGGGGTGGGAGTAAAAGTAAGAATTGACTTATTGAAATAAAAGCTTTAAAATTTATCAAAATAA